>JAGXNR010000048.1 GCA_019894875.1 Promethearchaeota archaeon
CTTAGAAATCGATGCCACCTCAAAAATAATATTTGCAAGTGCAGACAAGACTATAAAAGATGAAGTTTACCAGCAAGGAGCAATGGGATTTCTAGATAAACCTTTCACACATCAGAAATTGATAGATATTTTAAATAATTGTTTGAATCAATCTAAACCGAATGATAATCCGTCCTAAAGTAATAAAAAGATTGTATGAAAGAATAAATTATGAATAATAATCATAGCTTCCGCTATCGAAATCATGAATATATTCAATTGGAATTCCATCTGGCTTAAGATCTGGGGGAGCATAAATTAACTGTAAATTAGGGAAATAAGCACCTATACCATTTTTCGCAAGTATAATTGCTGGATGGTCAGCTTCTTTGAATATTGCTTCACTTATTCTTAAGGTAATCGCTCGACATTGTGGTTCATTCAGGGCACCCAGTGAATGAATGTATTCATGTAAAAGAATATGATAGGTATAAGCCCAAATAATTTCATAAGGCTGCTGTTCAAGGAGTATTTTTAAAGGAGTTTTATTCATAACAATATCTGTTCCTGGTGAAAAATGCATTCCGCCAATAAAACCACCTTGATACATCCCCATTTCGACTAAACCTAAACTAAGACCCGCCCTTTTTTTGCCCGTTATCCTTTGAACATCTCTTTTTACTCGTTTGAAAATCTCCGGCATTTTTTTTTTTAGATCATCGAGTTTTATTATGATTACCTCAATAAAATTAATTTAGTAATTTTTATATATCAAAGAAGAAAAAGTCTTCTTCGTCTTCATACATAAAATCCATTAGTTTAGATAAATCCCTTAATGAGTATTTTATAGATACTTTATTTGTAGCCCTTCGAATTGGACCCATTTCTGAAAAGAACATATCATCAAGCAAAGAGTCGATATTAATTTTTTTAAAATATTTAGTTGGATTATAAAAGAGTGTATAGAAGATTTCTTTTTCAAGATTCGGTTGTTCTCTCTTCTTAATATCGCTGTAATATTGATCTTTCATTATTTTTTTTAGCTCTATTATAAAGCATTCTTTATTACGGAGTAAAGAATTTCTTTCGACCTCTAATTCAGCTATATTTTGTTCAACTTCTCTTATCTTTTCCCCCAGGAATCTCAGTTGTTCATTAGGAATTTTAATTTTCTGAAAATCGACATGACAGCCAATATCTTTTAGTCCTAAATTTTCTTTGAAGTTGTCAATTTCAGATACACTGTATTTAATATTATAGTAATCTGGAGAGACATTAATTCTTAAAGAAAGATTACTCTTAATTCTGTATTTAATATTCCTTGGATCATCGCCAAAACTTTCAATAATGTTAGAATCAGTAAGCATTTTAAGCTGTGAGTGTATTGCTTGCCTTGAGATCTTTGTACCAAATGAAGCCGCTAATTCTGAAGCACCCAGAGGTACCTTAGATAATTTAGAGAGGATGATTCGTCTTGTTGGGTTTCCTAATATTTCAAGTACATTATCCAAACTAAGAAACAATTTTGTCGGATCCTGTTCTTCCAATTCCATGAGATTTTCTCCTTTTTTTTTAATTTTAAATTTTATTTTAGCGGTATAATTCCTCTGAAGGTTCGCGAGAATAGCTTTCATGAGAGACTCGTGCCTTTTCTGCAGATTTAAAGATTTTTTTAGATGCTACCTCGAATTCAGTCCTAGAAATTTTTACTTTTTTTACGGAAGTAGCATCTTGAGTGTTGATATTTTCATTAAGAATTGCTTTCCGTATAGTTAAAAGTGTAGCTTCTTCACAAATTGCTTGAATATCTGCACCAGTATAACCTTCTAGATCATGTGCCATTTGATTAAGATCAACATCAGATGCTAAAGGCTTATTCCTGAGGTGGATTTTGAATATCTTGACTCGTGCATCTTTATCTGGTAGAAGAATCTCGATATGCCTTCCAAATCTTCCTGAACGTAATAAAGCCGGATCAAGCATATCTGGTCTATTCGTTGCTGCGAGTAATATCACATCCTTCAATCCTTCCAAGCCATCCATTTCGGTGAGTAATTGTGAAACTACTTGCTCAGTGACCTGAGAACCAGCAGATCTTCCCCTTATCCCTGCAATTGCATCTATCTCATCAAAGAATATAATACATGGTGCTGCAGCTCTCGCTTTCCGAAAAGTTTCTCTAACCGCTTTTTCGCTTTCACCAACCCACTTGGATAGAAATTCTGGTCCTTTTACAGATATGAAATTAACCTCAGTTTCATGAGCTAAAGCTTTTGCTAATAATGTTTTTCCCGTTCCAGGAGGGCCAAAAAGTAAGATCCCATTTGGAGGTTTTGAATTTAAATGACTATATATTTCTGGATATTTCAATGGCCATTCAATAACTTCTCGTAGTTGTTGGGTTGCTTCCTCTAGACCACCAATATCATCCCAAGTTTCAGTTGGTTGAATTATTAAAACTTCTCTTAAAGCGGAAGGTTCAATACTATTCAATGCGAATTCAAAATTTTTCTTACTAATCTGAATGTCCATTAACACTTCAGGAGGAATAGGTTTATCTAAATCGATGTTTGGTAATATACCTCTTATTGCTAGCATAGCAGCCTCCTTTGCTAGTGCTTCAACATCGGCACCAACGAATCCATGAGTTTTTTCAGCCATGAGACGTAAATCAACATCGGTTTCTAAAGGCATACCACGAGTATGAATTAATAGAATATCATACCTACCATCTGTATCGGGAACTCCAATCTCAATTTCTCTATCAAATCTCCCAGGACGTCGAAGTGCTGGATCAATATCATTGACCCGATTTGTTGCTCCGATCACAATAACTTCACCTCTTCCTTCTAAACCGTCTAATAATGAAAGTAATTGAGCAACAACTCGTCTTTCTACTTCTCCCGTAACCTCACCTCTTTTAGGAGCAATTGAATCTAACTCGTCGATAAAGATAATTGAAGGTGACATATCTTTTGCTTCTTCAAATACCTTTCTTAGATTTTCTTCACTTTGGCCATAAAATTTACTCATAATTTCAGGTCCACTTATTGTTATAAAATGTGCCTCGGTTTCATAGGCAACTGCTCTAGCAAGTAGGGTTTTTCCAGTACCAGGTGGACCATGGAGTAATACTCCTTTAGGAGGATCAATACCTATTCTTTTAAACAACTCAGGATGTCGAATTGGTAATTCAATCATTTCGCGAATTTTCTGAATTTCCTCTTCTAAACCACCAATATCTTCATAAGTGACTCTCCTACTTTCTGATTCTTCTAATTCTTTATGAGATTTCTCAGAAATTGAAATCTTAGTTTCTAAATGGATCCGCACAGCATCTGCTTTGGGTGTATAATCAACAACTATAAAATCAATCCTTCTACCCATTGCATTAAAACTTAAAATATCAGCCTTAGTAATAACACGATTTTCTAACATCCTCACTAACCGGTTTGGATCCCTTAATATTACAGACTCTTCAACTCCAGCAAACGTTATTTTATCAGCTAAACTTGCCTCAATCTTACGAATCTCTACGATATCATCTAAGGATGCATTTAAATTCCTTCGTAATGAAGAGTCTATTCGTACAGCATTAGAACCTTTATCTTCATCTTTTCCCGGATATAACAATGCTGCTGTTTTTTTATTCGCTACAGAATGAATAATTTCAATAACATCACCAGTTTTAAGATTCATCTCATTAATTACAAGAGGATCTATTCTTATCCTACCTCTCCCCGCATCACCCTTATAAGCATCTCTAATTTTTACTTTTTTCCCATTTCCTTTGTATTCACGGGTTATCCCACTCAAACTTTTTTCATCTCGTCATTTTTTATTAGGATATTTAACTTAAATTAAGTTAATTAATTAATTAATTTTCAAGTAGCATTACTCAATTTTATTATAGCTACTCCATTATTTACATCCAATTCACAATTCTCTACTGAGGATGGAAATGGTAGAACCACACTTGTCATATATTTTCGACTTTCATTTTCTGCTCTGAAAACTAATTTCTTCCCTTTTTCTCTGAAACTAATCTTCACTTCCTCCTTTTCAATTCCAGGAACTTCAAAGAGAATTTCAGTAAAACTTTCATTATTACACACTTCTGAATATGGCTCTATAAGTAGTAATTCATTATCTTCTCTAAGTTTTTCATAAGATTCTAAAGAGAGAACACTTGCATCGATTTCTTTTGTAGATTGGGGATCATAAAAGTCTCTTACGTTTGGGAGTTTTGATAAATCAGCATCTTTTAAATAATCCAATACTTTTTTACTTTCAATATTTCCTTCAACTTTGATTTCTGGTTTATCCATACCACTCTCAAAATGATATGAAACTTTAATACCCTTAAGTTTTTCATTATCAGGAATTCTTCCTTGTTTAATTTCTGATTCTGGAAGAAATAAGAAATCTATTTCGAACATATCTGAATCTAATTTAAAGTATTTCTTAATTTTATCAATAAACTCATCAAATTCATCACTCAGCATTTACCACCTTGATTTTCACTCAAACGTCAATTCTTAATTGACAACCTATGATTAATATTGAGAAATGATCTATAAAAACTTATCGTTTCTGAAAAATAAGGAGATAAAGCCTTGAGAGATTAATTTAGTGGAAAATTATAATATTTACTTAATAAATCATTGAGTGCAATTTCATTTAGGTTAAACAAATTGAAAAAGAGTGTATCTATGGTATTTTGAATTGTTTTTTTAGATATATCATTCTCATTGTTATTTATTAGTAAAAAAACAAGATTTTTTATCAGATCCACAGTCGCACTTTTGTCGTTAGATTTGAAATTATTGAGATTGGGCATTGGTAATCCATGTTCGAGTTTAGTTTTACTTCGTTTAATACTTATGTTTTTAGCTTTATATAAGAAGGATACAATTTTAGAGTTTAAATAGGCAAGTGTAAACAAGTAATCTATTTGTTTATTTAATAATGGCCAGAGAAAATATGTATCTGAAGTAGCATAGTAAGGATCATGAGAGTACCCGAAAATATTTTCATTAGATATATATTTAAAAAAGATTTTCTGTTTATTATCATAGAAGGGTTCAAGATCTAACAATTTCTCTTTCCCTTTTTCCTCCAATATTCGTATAAAAGAACCTCTTCTTGGAAAATAATAATCATCAGGATTTTCCTTAGCATTAATTAAGATCTCTCGTAGTTTTAGTTCAAATTGTTTTATATATTTTGTGAGAGTCGGATATTTCTGTTCAATCAATTTGTTTCGCTTTACTAATGATGTGTGTTTGAATTGACTTTTATTGAAATACAATAAATATCCTATGAAATCGTCGTTATTGTATCCATATGTTTTAATGGATTTGCTTTTGTATATTTTTTTCAGTCTTTCCTTTTCAAATTCATTGAGTTCCATGAATTTTCCATTAATCCGAAGATAGTAGTTGTTGTTTTCAATTTTTAGTTCCTTCCCTTCATGTAAAATAAAGATATTATCATTGATCAGAATAAGCCCATTTCGTATAATGAAGTAATCTTGTATAGTTGAAACTTTCCCAGATATTTTACAGGAATTTTCGATTTTATCTACAACATCCTTTACTTCAATTGGGTAGATTAAGTTCCAGCTATGATTTCGGCCTAAATTGTTATTTGTTATTGCAGAACTAAATTTCCTTATATATTTAGAATCTGAATTTTGGATTAAATCATTAAATATTTTTTTATTCTGGAGCTCACCTATTTTTTGAGAGCGATAATCTTTTATGAGTTGAATTATTTGAATATTTTTATTTACCTTTTTAATTTTTTCTCGCTCTGTTTTTTTTTGTAGAACGAAAATGCAATTATGTTGTCCCCTTGCTCCTTCAAATATGTTTAGAGTTGATAAATCGATATATTGAAGTAGATAACATTCATCTAATATGTGTGGCTTTAAAAATTTTATACCAGTTTTTTGGGATTTCGTAATCCAATAATTTGTTGTGATATAAGTGAGAAGTCCACCTGGATTCAATTTTTCTATGCCTAAATGAATGAAAAAATAAAATAAATCCATATTTCCTACAAAAAATTTGGCGCAAATTGGATATTTTCTTACATAATCTTGAAAAATTTCAGCATTGTAGTTCTGACCCAGATAAGGGGGATTACCAATAATAAGATCGAATTTCTCTGAAACCTTTGAACTTAAAAAATTATCAAACTTGAATTTTATAGTTGGAAAAGAATCCAAAAGAATTTCTTTAAGAGATAAATCCATTTCAAATGCCCATATATTTGAAAAAGAATTATTTGTAAGGTACTTTAGAAAAACACCCTCCCCTGCAGATGGTTCTAAAACCTTAAAATTTCGAGAAATTTTGCCATTATTTTTCGTAATAAAATTAATACTATTTTTCACCATAAATTCTGCAATATAATCCGGTGTAAAAATTTGTCCAATAATGTTATTTCTATTGAAATTATTCTTTTTAGAAACCATCTGATCTTAATATTAATTTAAAAATCTATAAAATTGGTGGTTAAAAATAATTTTCAAAAATTGTAGTTATTATTTTAAGATGAGTCAAAAAAAGGAAAAGGATTTAAATATCCACTAGTTGCTTGTTTCAATTAGTCATGGTGGTGCTCATGAGGTTCCATTTTAATATTTACAGGTTTTAAATTGCCAATTGCCCATCCTGTGACTTCATTTAGAGAAGGATGGATAACCATAGAATTGTATATAGGCATAAAAGAACCTGCTTCTGGGCATGCTTTTTTTAGTTTAGGAATATCACTTTCACTTTGAGGTTCTGGTAATGAACAGGTGAATCCAGAATTCATTAAGTATACAAATGGTTGCACTAAAATAGCCGCGTTAGGACCTACAACATGTGCACCTAAAAGTTGATAAGATTTATCAACTATTAATTTGGCAAATCCATCATCTTCATCATCCCCACTAAAACCCATAGCAAATCCTTTAGCTACAGTGGAGTAATTCTTTTTTGCTATAAATATCTCATGACCCTTATCAATTGCTTCTGCTTGGGTCATTCCGACATGCCCTACTTGTGGATAGGTAAAGATTGCCCAGGGTACGGTAGAATAATCTACAGATTTTTTTTGGTCTTCTGGTCTAAATATATTATTAGTACAGATTTCTGCTTCATAATTTGCTTTATGTCGAAATTGATAAAGTCCATTAGCATCACCAAAACACCAGATATTCTTTTTATTTGTTTCTAAGTACTGATTAGTTTTAATCCATCCCTTTTCATCAGTTTCAATACCGGTGTTTTTCACTTTTAATCTATCTGCATTTGAGCGTCGTCCAGTAGCAATAAGAATCTCTTCAGCAGAGATTTCAATTTCTTTCCCATCATTCATATTTTGGGCTATTATAATTTTATTCTTCTTTTTTCCCTTTGCTTTAATCGCTTTGTGGTTTACATAAACTGTCATGAACTTCTTGAAATTCTGTTCTAAAAATTTACTAATTTCAGGCTCTTCAGATGTTATTAAACGTGGAAGCATTTCTACTATAGTTACCTCAGTTCCCAATGCAGAGAATATGTGAGCGAACTCAGCAGCAATAACTCCTCCACCAATAATTATAAGACTCTTCCAGGGTTGTTCGGGGAATTTATCACCAAAAAAACTTTTGCTCGTTACGTAGCCTACTTCTTCTAAATCTTCAATAGGGGGTATAATAGAACGAGCTCCGGATGAAATAACAAATTTTTCACCTTTGAATCTACCAATACTTTCCTTCCCATCACGAGACTTTACTTCCATTTCATAATCCCCAATGAATTCACCAATACCTCGGTACATTTTTAGATTTTCTACATGTGATAAACCTTCCTCAATTTGCTCACTCTCGTTAATCTGTGACCACATTCTTTTTGAAATTAAATCCCAATCAATCTTTTCAATATTGAAATGAATACCAACTTTTTTTGCATGCTGAGCTTCTCTAATTAAATCAGCGGGATGGACTAACACTTTAGAAGGAATGCAACCACGAGTTAAGCATGTACCGCCCAATTTCGTATCCTCAACTAAAGCACATTTCATTCCGACTTGAAGTCCTACATTCAAAACACTTAATCCGGCCCCACTTCCAATAACTACCAAGTCATAAGTTTCCATAAGTTCTTTTTTGTCTATATTATTTTTAAAGTTTTTAGTAATATTTTAGATGTGATTGGTATTTAATTCTCTGATACAAATTAGTGGTGAAATCTTTGTAGCAGATTTAGTTAAAATTAGAATTTAAAAAAAGAATACAAAAATACTATAAAGTTTCATGAAGGAGAACTACAAATTTACTTCCTTGTTTATAATCTCCCTTAGTTCTATCTTCAACCCAGATATCTCCTTGGTAACTATCTACAATCTTCTTTACCAGAGATAATCCAAGACCTAATCCCCTACTTCTCTGGCTCTTACGCTTTCCTTTCTCAAAAATGCTTTTTTTCCGATAATCAGATATCCCAAGCCCATTATCATTGAATTCCATCCTTATATAGTTTTCACGTTTAAGTTTTTCTTTTTTAATCTCTATCTCTATTTCAATTTTAGTTGAACTATTATGCCTTACAGCATTTATCAGGATATTATCGAAAACATCCAATAAAAGATTATTTGCATACACATAAGTTTTCTTTTTTTGAGAATTTATTTTAACATCCAAGGTTCTTGCTTGAAAGCTGTTTTTAAGAAATTCGATTGCCTTATTTAATACTTGAAATATTTCAATTTTTTCTAGTTCAATTTCCGAATCTTCAATTTCATTTATTTTTCTGACATTTTTTATTAATTTTCTGCCTCTCTCTACTTGTTCATGAATAATCTCATATAATTCACTTATGGTATTTAATTTTTCAGGATTATTAAGATAGAGAGAACTGAGTTCCGCTGAAGAATGGATATTTTGAAGTATATTGTTGATATCGTGAGCAAAAATATCTCTGTAGAGGTCAGCTTGTAAAAATGCTTTTCGAAATTTTTCTTCTGATTCTTTAAGTAATTTCTCAGATTCAAATTTCTGGATAATTATTCCCATCTGCTTACCGATTGACTCCAATAAATCTAATTTATTTTTAGAAAGTATTTGATGAGTTGGAGAAGTTAAATTTAAGCTTCCTACATATTCATCCTTAGAACGAAGAGGAACGCTTACGGTAGAATATACTCCGAATTCTTTTGAATTTTCCATGAATTCTGAAAAATCTTCGAAATAACATAATTTATCTTTATCGAATACTTTACTGAAGAGACCTTGAGTTATATCTACATCTTCTATGGCAGCTATATAATCCGGATGGATATTTTTATGATAAACTAATATATTATGATTGGTCTTATTATTATAAAAATAGATTCCTCCTCGGTCAAAACCAACAATATCCAAAACTTGATCATATGATTTTAATAAATACTCTTGAAGACTCTTGGATTCATTACCAAGTGAGATAATCTTATTTAATACTGATAAGGCCTCACTACGTTCCTCTACTTTTTGTGCCATTGTTCTTCTTTCTGTGATATCTAAAGTCGTCTCAACTACTCCGATGATGTTATTATCATTATCCTTTACAGGATAACCTGCTACACGCCATACTCTATCATCTGGAGTATTTATTTCACTAATTTCTGGTTTTTTAGATTTCAATGACTTTACCACAGGACACCCTTCACATGGATCGTTTCGATCATTCCAAACTTGATAGCATTTGCGTCCAACTAATTCTTCCGGTACAGAATTCACAGAATCAGCTGCAGCTTTATTAGCCCAAATAATCGAATTATCTTTAGTTTGATAAACTATAAACTCCAATAGGCTTTCTAAGATGGTAGATTTTTCAGTTTCAGATTTTTGTAATTCTTCTTCTATTTTCTTATGAGATAATATTTCTCTAGCTTCAATGATTTCTGACTGTTGATCAAATATCGCAACAACTTTTCCAGAGGATAATTTATAAATATAAATTTCTGTCCAACCACTAACTCTACTAGCTTGATAAAAACCTGTGGGAGAATGTTCGGGATTCCCTGTTTTCCATACTCTTCGTAATGCATCTAGAAAAACAAAGTCTTCTACTTTTGGGAATAGAGTAGATAGATTTTTTCCTATTATCTCTTTTCGGGTGACGTCACATATGCTTAAACCTGCTTTATTCATCTCGCTAATTGTGAAATTTTTACCCTGATCAGTTGTTTCATAAATGGCTACGCCACTACTGATATTCTCAATTAGTTCCTTGAATAATTCTTCAGATTCATAAAGTCCTGATATTCCCAACACTTCTCACAATTCACATTTTTAATACAAAACTATTTTAAAATAATCTTAATACTTATAAACTCCTTAATTTTCATCATCATTAACAAACGTGTTAAACCACATAAATAGTCGACTAATTATATTTAAACTTATTTAAATAGATTTTAATGCGTTTATGTTGTATTTAATCTCAAAGTGTTGAATATAATCGGTGATTTTGTTTGAGTAACTAGAAAAAATCAAAAACCGTATGAGATGTTAGAAATTCAAAAATTAGAATTATATTCCCCAATAACCGAAAAGAAAATATTATTTGTTGGAGCCAACTGGGATTAAAATTATAAAATTAGAGCCCTTAGAGTAGTCTCCCTTGATTCTATTCTCGACCCAAATAAATCCACCATAACTATCGATAATTTCTTTTACGAGGGTTAATCCGAATCCCATTCCTTTGCCATGTTTATCTTTCACAAAACTGCTCTTAAAAATCCTTTCTTTCCGTTCATCAGATATTCCTATTCCATTATCGATAAATTCAAATTTAATATAATTCTGATTTTCTTTTAGAGTCTGCGTGATTTGAACTGTAACATCAACAGAATTATTTAGGTTATGAAGAACTGCATTAATCAAAATGTTCTCAAATACGTTGACGATAAACTCGTTTGCGTCTACCTTAATTGTCTTATCAAATTGATTTATTTTTATGCTTAATTTCTTATCCCGAAAATTCTTTTCTACAAACATAATAGCCCTTTTTAACTCCCCAATAATATCAATTTGCTTTAACGAGCTTTTCAATTTATTATCTTGAGATAAAATTCGAGCATTTGATATTAACTTAATCCCACGCGCTATTTGTCCACTTATGAGATTGAGTTGATCATGTATTTTACTTATTTGATTTGAACCGTCTAAAAATATTCTACACAATTCGGTAGAACCTCGAACGTTGTTAAAAATATTGTTAATATCATGAGCAAGAAATTCAAATGATACTAAATTCTGATTTACTGGATCTATTATCTTTAACTCACTTTTTTTTTCATGATCCTTAACATTCAAATTTTAATATCACTATAATTTTCCGTGAATTGAAATTTATTTCAAAATAAGGCTGATATTATTATCTAAGAATTCTAATTTAAAATTATTCTAATCAAAAATGAAGAAATAAAAAGAAAAAATAACAGATGTAATTTGATATAAATACGAGAGTTAATTGATCATCCAGCAAGCATAGAGGGTAATATCTTAGCTAAGGGTACGGCTAATCCGCCAAGTAAAGAGCCAATAGAGCCAAGCTTTTTAAGGTAGGTTTTCATATCTTTTGATACTTTCACTGATCGAGTCTTTCCCTCTATAATTGTGCCATCTTCAGAGAGTAAGAATATCTGGATAGTTTGTTCTCCGGTTTCTCTGGGTTCTAAAGTTAACCACGTTGTATCTCCATTCTCTAGCATACTTGATAGTACTCCTGCGATATCTCTCCCTTCGGACGAGATTAACGGAATGGGCTTATTAGGTATTAAGAAACTCCCCCGTCCTTCAACTTCTATATTTAGCTTTAATTTATTCGGTTCAAATCCAGGGGCGTTTATTTTAATTATATATTTTTTAGCCTCTGGAGAATTGTTGTATAGGAAACAAAAAATATTCAATTCTGAATTCAGAAATACAACCTCTTGAGCGGTAGAATCCATGTAAATTGGATCTTTTGACACTCTTTCAATGTTATCAGCTAATTCTAATTGCAGTCTATCTATAATGTTGAAAAATCCAGGATTAAATTTTTTGATGTAGGAAAATAACTTTCCAATGTCCTTTAGGGAAAAATACCATATATTTTCTATTAACATCCCTTTTTCAATATCAAATGTATCTGAATTAACGTTGATTACTTCTTTTAATTCTTGAGTAAACTGCTCCTCAGTTAGAACTTCTTGGAACTTCAAATAATAGAGAAAAAGTATCTTTTCAATAGCAAATGTAATGGGTAGTTCATCAGGTTCATCTTCTTTAATTTTTTGTACAAAACTAAGAGTTAATATTTTATTTATCTCGGTTAAATATTCGTCCCATTTGAGGAAGGTAACTGGATCTAAATGGTTAGATAAGATTTCTCCGAAGAAATTGTCCAAAAATATCTGGTGAGTGGTTGGCTTATAGAAATCTTGAAGTCCATTAACGTCATGAATGTTAAGGTTCAAACTTCGAATTAATAATGCTAAACCTAAACCTACTAAGGAAAAACCCGCTGCTGCGAAACCTAAATCAAGCGAGCCAATCAAAAGCATTACTATAAATAGAGTTAAGGCTATAAAACAAATGAGTGAAATGAATTTTAATAGATTAGTGACTCTTTTAACATTATTAGCTAATAAATCAAATCCATCAAGACTGTCTATTGGTCTACCCCTTTTTCTCTCAAATTTTAAGCGCATTTTAAGTGATGATTCAGTAGAATTTGCTCCCATAAATAACATAACCGAATTGAAGAGATAAATCCCTAAAAGAATATAAAAGAAAATGGTCAATATGAGTATATAATCTTCTAGATATTCAAAACCAACAGGAGGATTTTGGAAAATTAATGTAAGAATTGTCGTTCCTACAAGTATTATGGGAAGGACAAAAAGTAATAATTTCCCCACTTTTGACATGTAACTTATCATATTCCCTTGAAATTTTTCTTTCTTGAGTATTTTTGATAAATCCCTTTCTAATTCTCTTTCCATCTTTTCCATCAACTTTTTAATTGGTAAATTTTAAAGTAGATATATAATTTTTTTATGATCATTTAAAATTTTGTTTTTTAGACCAGAAGGAAATAAAATTAGTTCTAATCCAGAAATACGAAAGTAAAAATTCTGATGTTTATTTTCATTATTAATATTATAGCAGGTCTCTTTTACATTGTATTTTTCTGATTTTAGCTCTGAAATTAACAAAATTGAAGATGTTCATCAAATTAAAATTGATGTCCCGTGGTCTGTAAAAAACGTGAGTACTTATCTCTTTGATTGGAACGGGAGCAAAATCCTTTTTGATTCGGGTTTAAACATGGCAAATTGGAGTGAATTATTTTTTTCCGCTCTAAATCATCTCAATTTATCAGTAAAAGATATAGATTATTGTTTTATATCACATAATCATACCGATCATGTTGGTTTAGCCCCAACATTAAAGAAAAAAAATCCAGAACTAAAAATTCTCATGCATAATATAACTCATGAAACTCTTAAATGGGAAACTGAGCAAGAGAATCTGGATGAGGTTGAAAAAGAAGCCACGAGAATCGCAAATCGCATGATGCAGTACGGATTTGATGAAAAGCAATCTGAAGGAGTGATACAATATCTAAGTTATTGGCCTAAATTACGCCAGTATCAAAAACCAGACATAATTTTGCATGATGGAGATAAAATTCTAAATGACCTAGAAATTATTTGGACTCCTGGACATAGTTTTGGTCATATATGTTTGTTCAATACAAAAAACAAATTTCTCTTCTGCGGGGACCATATTTTAAGCCGCATCACCCCCCATATTGGGAATTATGTTATTCCAAAGTTTCTCGCAGAACAATACAAAGGCTATGATTTCAATAATATCCTTAAGCATTATTTAGATTCACTAGATCGTATTGATCATCTTAACCCTAAAATAATATTTCCCGCTCATCAAGATATTATCTATGATCCTCATAAAAGAATTTCGGAAATTAAAGAACACCATAAAAATAGGTTGGCAGAAATATCCAGAGTAATTAAGGATAATCCTTTAACACCTTTAAGAATCTCTGAATTACATTTTGGGGATCTGGATAATGCCAATTCGTTTTTGGCGCTTTCAGAAGTGCTTGGTCATTTATTTTTCCTTGAAAATCAGGGATTAGTAAAATCTGTTGAAAAGAATGAGAAAATTTTCTATTATAGTTAAAGGAAAATAAAGTATTATATCCTAAGCAAAATTAAAATACAATGATGTTTAGTTGGATTAATGTTATAATACTGATTATCTCAACTACCCTTATGGCATTTTTCTACATTAAGAGTGTATATCCTGCAACCTTAAGCCAGAAAATAGGGTTGAAAGCATATGCAAGATGTGCGTATTATAGAATCACTGCAAGCGTTTTTGAATTGATTACAATTCTTAATTATTTATTCTACTTTTTTCTCCCATTACCAATAAACTTTCCACAATTTTTTATTTGGGATTATTGGATCTCAATTTTAATTGCGATCGTCATTTTACTTCCTTCTCTATATATTATGTTAAAGGGAGTTAAAGATGCGGGAAGAGAGGCTTTATTTCCAGATAAGGATCATACTCTCTATTCTGGAATATATGAAAAGATTAGGCACCCTCAAGCATTAGGAGAGGCTTTCATTTGGTTGTCGGTTGCATTAATTTTAAATTCCCCATTTCTCTTTTTATATTCAATTGTCTGGTTCCCATTATTTTATTGGTTTTGCAAAGCAGAAGAAGTAGATCTAATAATAAGATATGGAGAATCCTATGTTGATTATAAGAAGCGAACTGGGATGTTCTTTCCTAAGAAGAAAAGAAATTGAAGGGATTAAATATGATTTTAGAACAAATAAATATTGAAGGTATAATCGATCATAAATTACTTTTTTAGGAGATTTAGGATAGAAGTGATCTAATCTTTTTGATCGATAAAATATATGGCAAGAAACTAACTAAAAGTAAATTATTTATACCACTCAAACTTCAGATAATACGAAATCAAATTATTTAATTATATAATAGTAATTCGAGGATGATTTAATATGAAAAAATTAGTAGTTGATATTGGGGATATCAAAATTGCTGCCTATGAGAGCGATGGTAAAGAACAAGATATATTGTTGATTCATGGTAATTCTCTTTCAGCAAAATCTTATAATAAACAGATTAATAGTTCCCTTGGGGAAAAATTTCATTTAATTGCTTTAGATTTACCGGGACATGGTGATTCTCTTCCAGCTAACACCCCTCGAAAAGATTATAGTGTACCGGGATATAGTGAAGTTATATTGGCATTTATAATCCAATTAAAACTCTCTAATTTATTGATTGTAGGACATAGTCTAGGCGGACATATAGCTTTAGAGACAAGTGGGATGTCACCTGAAATTAAAGGAGTTTTCATCTTTGGAACACCACCATTAGGTATACCTCCTGCTATTAATGAAGCCTTTCTCGACATGAGGTTAATACCTTCTCTTATAGTCAGAGAAGGGTTTGAAATCCCACAATTCTTTATTGATGATATTAACAACACAGATCCAAATGCCAGAAAATTTCTTATGAGAAATACTGCAAAGAATAATCTAAAAAATGAAATTGAGATTGTATCAAATTTAAAAATTCCGCTGGCTATCATTCATGGAGCTCATGACAAGCTCATAAATCTAGAATATATAAAAAAAATACAAATGCCTTCACTTTGGAAAAATGAGATTCAAATTATTAAAGATGCCGGGCATTCACCCCAATGGGAGACACCAGACGAGTTCAATGCCATCCTTGAGGAATTTGTGAAGGAAAAGATCTGAAAAAAATATATAATATCATATACGGTCTATTACTTTAATTTCCATAGCAATATTCCCCCATCCACCGCATTTTAATCCTACATCAGAACAACCAGCTTTGTTAAATAGCATTTTATTCGGATTTTGATCGGCAAACATTAGCGTAGTAGCCCCAAAGATTAATCTATCCATAGCAGCCAAAGCTGAGATACATATTCTTTTAGGACTAAGTTTAGTTAGTAAATTCCCAGAACCATCAAAATAAAATTTTTCTCCTACTAGATGTTGACTATTGCACCCATGAGACTCAATAACTTCTATTACTATGGTTTTGTTTATTAAATTAGGGGTTTTCTCTAGAATTTCAATATTCTTTTTATTTTCCAGAAAAATCTTCATTTCTTCTTCTGTATATCCTAAATTCTTTTTAATTACATTTAGCACTTCTTTAGACATGATAAATTCTACTATAGAATAACATTCCAATCGTTTTTAGAGTTAATTTTTATAAATTGTTCTAACGTTTATATTGTTTTTCAAACAATTTTATAATCGATTCTTACAGAAAAAAATAGGAATAAAAAAATTAATTATTTGGAAAAAATTTTCGATTTTTTCCCATCAATTCCGAATGGAATCTGTTCTAATTGTCCTTTGCAAGTAAAAGTTAAATTAAAATCCCAAATTCTTCTAAATTTCTGTTATTGCTCTTTAGCTTTTCTAAATCTTGTTTTTGTTCTATGAATATATCTATTAATAAGTTTTTAATACTTTCTTTTAGAAATTCTCCTTCTTTGATAACACTTTCATTTTTAGGGATTTTAATCAAATCTTGCTTTAAGATCTCTGAAATTACTATTTTATGAAAAAAAAGGATATATTTTTGAATAGTGTTTTCTAAAGCGATTCTCAAGAAAATTCTTCTGAAGAAATTCATTTTTTTAGGAAGAACTAAGATACTAACAATTTTCTTAAAACTTGGTTTTAGATAATATGTCTTTCTTCCTACTGTTTCTGTATAGAAATGGTATTTCTTAGCTATATAAATATTTCCTCGATAAATTAAATTTACATATTCAGATTCGCTCTCATCTTTAGTTGATAAAGCCCAAATTGGATGATAATTAATTGGTGCCATTTTTTTTTCATTATCTTTAATTGATTCATCTGGAAAAATGAGAAGAGGAAAAATACCTCTTATATCATCACAATACATTATAAAAATTTGGAATGGGTATGAGAGAAATTTAATGATTTAACCTCCTCCTTTATAATTTAATATTATTTCTAATTAATTGGATGGGATTTAAAATATTTATATTCAATTTCAATATATTTGATGTCATTTATCTAATATATATATAAGTAAATAGATCATTTATATGTTAGTATTGATAAAGTGATATTGTGGAAATCGTAATATTATTATTAGGATTAATAAAAATACAAAAAATAAAACAAAGAAGGGTTAGAAAATGTGAATGATTATTTTAATTATTTTATAAAAAAAATTTAAAAATAAAAAAAAAATTAAGTTGAGATTTTTATTTCATTCCCGAACAAGATCTTCTTTGCCTGCTCAAAAGCGTAATTATAGTCAAAAATCTTTTTCCCCTTAGTATTTGATGCCTCTTTAAGCATATTTGCTTCAATATTAGATTTTAAACGTCCTAAAGATAATGCTCCAATTCCGAATATATCGGGGTATATTTCTTTATTATCATCTTTTGGCTTTAATCCTTCAATTCCATAGGGAGGTACTAAATTAATATCAATTACAATCTTATTTTTTAATTTAACCATCAATTCTTTTGATAAAATTTGTACTCCAGCAGCAGCAAGGGTCCAAATTATATCGGCATCTTTGATTAATTCTAATTTCTTTTCATCATTAGGGGCAAAAATACCAATAATTTCAGAATCGCGTTCCCCAACCTCTTTCATTAATTCATTTGCCAGGTTTTTAATGAATTTCTCGCTGGATTCTTTCCAAGGTTCGACTAAATAAGTTTTACATTGTAATTTTGCTGATAATATCGCTGCAATTCTTCCAACGGGCCCTGCTCCAAAAATAACTACTTTTTTACCTTTTAAATCAAAGAGATCCTTTTTACTTGCCATTTCAATAGTTTTTGTCACCACGGAAGAAGCAGTAGTATGAGAACCCCGGGGATCAATTATAACCGGACACTCAAAAGGCGGTACCATCGATTCTATAACTTTCTTTGCTATTTTTTCCCCTTCTTTAACATTAGATCCCCCGATAAAGAAGGTTGTAGGAGCTTTAGGTTTACGAGAAAATATGGCATCTTGTACAAGTTTAGGGACTTGATTAGCGGTCATTTTACTAATAGGGATAACAACGTCAAATCCCGCATCATAAGCCATATTTATATCGAAAGGAGATGCGTTGTCGTCAGTGTCAAAGAAATAACATATCTTTTCTAATGAGTCCTTCTTTTTCACTTTAATTGGAGTTAATTCAATTAGAGATTTTCCAATTATCTTGTTAATCGATTCAGACCCAGGATTATTTATAACCTTAACTAACCGTTTAATTGTTACTTCTTCAGTTTCGATACCTAATTCTTCTGCTAATTGAGTAATGCCTTTGAAATGTGTAGAGTCACAGATAAAAAATGCATTTAGCTTTTCATCTCCTAATTTTTTCGCTAATTTAAGAATTCCCATCATCATCCAAGCTTCACGAACTTTATATCTTATTTCATCTTCTTGCATATCATATTCTTGTTGTAAATATTCTTTCCATAATAATTGTCGTAGAAAAGAATAATCATCCTTACTACTTTCATTTTTCTGAGCATTTTTAATGGATTTTGTTAACTGTTTTAGAAAAATTCTTAGATCTTCTAAATTTGAAGAAAGATAATATTCTGCGTTTTCTGAAATATCAACCATTTTATAGGGAATTCTATGTTCTCTAAATAATGTCTCAATAGGATCTTCATGAGATATCGCATCCTCCCAACGACTTCCCTTCTCTTCTACAGCAAAATGTGGGTTATATTTTTCTATAAGGTCTTCAATTAAATTAAGATACTCCCTCGAAACTAGATTTAAATTCCAAACTAGATCGTGTTTTTTCTGCGCTGATGTCTCAAACCACCACTC
>JAGXNR010000049.1 GCA_019894875.1 Promethearchaeota archaeon
GCTGTTCCTCTATACCACAATTCTCACAATTTTCATTAGGACACTGTGATAGAACTTTTTTTCCCTTTTCGGCATCAACTATCTTAACAAATGTATCAGATAAGGGAAAACCAACAGTACCTATTTTTTGAAGATCTTTTCTAAAAGTATTTATCGCTAAAACTGGAGAACATTCTGACATTCCGTAACCTTCCACAATCACAGCACCTGTAATATCTTCAAAAGTGTTTTTTACTTCAGATGGTAATGCTGAAGCCCCACTTACACAAGCTATAAGCGAATTCAATTTACCTTTATATTTAATTGAGTCGGGATCTTGATTGATTTTATTATAAAGCGTAGGAACTCCCGGCATGTAAGTTGCCTTTTCTTTCATAATAATCTTTAATATTTTTGATAATTTTTCAGGGGGTCTCGGTAATAAAATTAATTTCCACCCTTCAAGCACAGCAACAGTCATTCCAATATTCCCAAATGAATGAGCTAAAGGAACAACCAATAACATTCCTCCATTTCCCTTTGTTTCTTCCATTCTTGATTCTTGAGTTGATGCGAATATATCTAATTGTTGAGCGTTAGCGAGCATATTATAGTGAGATGATATTACACCTTTTGGGACACCAGTTGTTCCTCCAGTATAAATTAGAATGGCTGCATCTTCTTTTAAGTTAAGATCTATCTTTGGGACATCTATTGGTAAACCATTTTGCAAGATATCTTGATACTTATGAAATAATACATCACCGACCTTTTCAGGCCACTCCTTCATCCGGGGAACTTTACCAAGAGCTGTTCCGAGTTTTGCTTTCATTTTTGGTAAGTATTCTGCGGTACCGGTTAAAATTATATTTTTTAACGTTGTCATTTTTGCTAAATCTTTATCTAAGAGATATTCTTGATAGAGATAATCTAAAACTATTAGTGTATTGGCTTTTGAATCATTCATTTGATGTACAATTTCAACAAATCGATTAACTGGTAGAATTGGATTAGAAGTTGCTCCAAGTCTGAGGATTGCCCAATGGGCAATAACATATTGCGGTACATTAGGCAAATCGATACCCACAACATCTCCTTTTTTAATACCTAATTTGGCGAGCCCTGTAGCAAATTGATCCACCAAAGTATCTAATTCCTTATATGTCATTCGAAAGCCTTCAAAAAAGATAGCCTGACTTTCTGGGTACATTTTAGCTGTTTTTCTTAAAAGTTCTGCTAAGGGAAGCTCATCATAATCGATATGTCTTGGTGTTTCTTTGGGCCATTTTTTCTCCCAATATTCAATAACATCTTTTGTCATATTTATTCAATTCAAATTTTTTTATAGTTTCTAAAATTTTTAGAATTTAAAATCTTAATGAAAATTTAGAGATCTTAATCTCATTTTTAAAAATTAGCAAGATTTTCACAACTAGAGTTTCTTTTTATAGCGTTTTTCATCTGGGATATAGCTCATCATAGTCAAATCCTTTCTTATTTCCCAGCCTAAATTTTGATAAAAATCCACAACTTCTTTATTATGTCGTTCTATGAACAAATGAACTTTATGTACGCCCTTTTGATGAAAAATCTCATTTAATCTGTTCATTATTTTTCTCCCATATCCTTTTTTTTGAAAGGTGGGATCTACTGCCAGATGGTGCACATAACCTCTTCTCCCGTCAAAACCCCCCATTACAACACTAATGATCTGATCTTTAATTTTTCCGATTAAAAATAGATCAGGATTTCTATTAAGCATTCTCTCAATTTCATTTTTCGAATCTGAAGAACCTACGCTAATACCAGCATTTTTCCACAGCTGAATAACTTCTTCATAGAATTTCATAGAAAACTTTTCAATCTTCATTTTAAAAAATACCAAAGTAATTATTTTTATTTTGAATAAAATTAATCCCCATAAGACTCTAAGGAAAGATTCTTTATTTTTATGCGTATTTCTGTCTTGCTATCAATGATTTGCTTTATAATTTCTGAAATTTCTTTTCTTTTTGAAAAATCAGCAGGAACAGGTAAAATTACTTCCATTATACGATTTCCGATTGTAGCTATCGTTCCCTGAACAAAGGTAATTGCTTGAATTTGTTTTTGAACAATGTCTAGGTTTAATAGATATAATAAGAGATAGGAATCAATCGATTCTTCATTTGCTAAGGTTTTTATTTGAAATATATGGCTTTGAATTATTATTTTTGTATCTAGTTTTGTTATAAATGCGGTTTTCCCAATGAGATTTGAACCGCCATCTTTAACCAAAAGAATATCATTTTCTTCAATATTTTGCTTTATTCTATACTGTTCATATACTTCTTGACTTGTTTTTTTATAAGAATCTAAATTTACTTCCCAATTGCTAATTTCACTTGTCCGAATAAATGGAATATCACCTAAACCATACACATGAGACCCAATCTCAGCACCTCGAGGTAAATAACCTCCTTTATTAGTATAAATAATTTTATTTTCTGTAAGTTCTTTTATACTCATTAAATTGATTTCTTCATCATTCGCTAATTTTTTAAGAGTTTTTTCTACACCCGAATAATAAGCAGGGATAAAAATACTATTTTTAATCTGGTTGAATTTGATTTTGAAAATTTTCTGGTTATGTAAATAATTAAACTCTTCTGCTTCCCTTATTTTTATATGGAGATTTGTCAACTCATCAAGAATTATAGGATTTTTCATAGAATCTAATTTTCTACTCCCATCTTTATTTATTTGATAGGAAATTTTTCCATCTTTATCGTGTCCTACATCCTCTACGGTCGCGAAATCTATGTTATAATCAGTTGGGGTGTTCTTTAATTTCTGGAAAAATAGTATACTCGTCTTATTACACGTAAAAGGCTGAAATGCATCTTGATCCAATGAAACAATTCCTAAAATTTTGCCACTTGACATTAAAAATTCCCAAATATAACGATCTGAAGGATTTCCAAATATTCCTTCTGGTAAAACAATCCCTAACTTTCCTCCATCTTTAAGTAGTTGAATACATCTCTCAATAAATAAAACTTGAGGGGACTGTTGCTTTACCACTATATTCTGCATTTTTAGTTTACCGTTAATGTTTTTCCAAGCATGACCTAATTGGTAATTATTTAAAATTCTACTATCATTAATAGGAATTTTAACCCCAAAAGGAGGATTAGTCAAAATATAATCAAAAGATTCGTCTTTTATAGATTCCTTAGCCAGATCTCTGTAACTATTTGGATCTAATGAATCTTCACAAAAAATATTCGATTTTCCATTACTTAAAATATCTAAATATAATCTGCTAATCTTAGATAAAAATAAATCTTTATCAATGCCAAATAAATTTGAAACAACCCGAATTCTTTCTACCTCTGATTTAATTTTACCCCATAAGAATTCCTTAGTCTCCAAGAGGAACCCACCATGACCACACGCAGGATCCAAGACTTTAGAATCTTTTGAAGGATTAAGGTAATTTACCATGAATCTTACTATATTTGGGGGTGTAAAAAACTGTCCTGCTTCATCTTTTAGGATTTTACTTACAAAAATTTCAAATGCATCACTAAATATATCCTTTGAGGAGTGAAGAATAGAAATATTCTGTAAATCTTTTACTATTAAGTAGACTAGCTCCTTAGTTAGTTTGATTTGTTCGTTATCATCAATAATCCCTATGTATTTATTGCGAACATTTTCATCAAAAAATAGTTGAATTCTCTTATACAAATCCTTAGGAGATTCATCATTCTTGACGCAAAATTCTACTTCCTCTTCGGGTTTTTTAGACACTTCATCAACTAGTTTACAAAGTAAAAGATTTATAATTTGTTTTGACCGAGTTCTAGTGTCTGTATCAGTATACTTTAATTTTCCATATAAATGTTGATTGATGGTATTAAAAACAATTTTTAAATTTGGAGATTTAACTAAATCCCGTTTCAATAATCCCCCACAATCTTTTTTAGCAAAATCCGTGATTTTTACAGGCATGAATATGAATAGTAAGAAAATTATTCATTTATTTAGATGGTGTTCAATAATTCACTATTATCGAACCAGTTTATTATTTTTTCTTATTAATCGAAAATTATAGTTAAGTTGATAAGGCATTTCGCATATGATTCATAATAATTTTTCATCGGGTTGAGCAAGTGATATCAATTCGAATTACCATAATTTTAAAATTAAAATATGGCTTATAAAACATAATTATCTATTGATAATTTACCAACCACCAAAAAAAATAGGGAACACAAAGGAAACTAATTCTTAACAAAAACATTGAAATGGTGAAAAATTTGGCTAAAAATGATGATGATTCAAAGGTTTTTATTGGAAGAAAGAAAGCCATAAACTATGTAATGGCTGCTATGGTTGTTTTAAATGATAAACCGGTAAAATTACTCGCTCGAGGGCGATCAATTTCTCTAGCAGTAGATGTTTCGGAAATATTGATTAACAAGTTTATTAAAGGAGCAACCTATGGGGATATTAAAATTGATACTGAGACCGTTACAAATACTGATGGTTCAAGTAACAATGTTTCTTCTATTGAGATTGAAATACTTCCGCCAAAAAGATAATTCTTTAAAAAATTACTAATATCTTCAGGAGAAAATCAGGAGACTTTCTCACCTCTTTTTTTTATTTTTTTGAATTGTTTTTTAATTAGAAACGCTTATATAGTGGTGTTCCTCAATTATTGGGGTATAACCAATATTCTAATAAACACTATTCTAGGTTCCAATTTTTAGATCAGAAATTTAAAGCAAAATCTATTAACTTCTATTAATCGATATATTTTCAAAAATAGAATAAACTGTAAAAAACTTTAAATATATTAATAATAAAAATATGAATAGAAAGGTTGAAATCTTAAATGATATAATATGATAAAAAGAAAAAATGTAATATTCTTTCTACTAATTATTTTAATTAATTCACTTCATTCAATAAGAATTCAAGATAATAATTCTTCTTTCCCTACATTCGCTTCAATACGATTAAGTAATTCTCTCTCAAACACCTCTATAGATTATCTAATTATTACCACTAGTAATTTTGAAGACATTTTAGAATCTTTAGCTATTTGGAAAACACAAAAAGGATTAGTTTCAAAAATCGAAACTGTTGAAGATATTAAGGAACATTATCCGGGTAGGAATCTTTCGGAAAAAATCAAGAATTGTATCGCCACTTATCATGCCATAAATAAGACTCAATGGGTATTATTAGCAGGAGATCACGAGCATGTTCCTTCCCAATATGTAAGAATTTATGATAATTATTCACATGATGGTGATTATATAAGTTGTGATAGTTATTTTGGTGATTTAAATAATAATTGGGATTTAAATAATGATGGATTATGGGGAACTGATCAAGATGAATTTGATTTAGAAGCGGAAGTGTATGTGGGAAGATTATCAGCAAATAACGAGAAGGAAATGGCTGCTTTAGTTCAGAAATTATTAAATTATGAGAAAATTCCCATAATTGGAAATTGGATGACTGAGGCAATATTAACTTCAGCTATTTTAGCCTTTGATCAGGATTGGAATGATGATAATGATGTAGACTTTGAAGAATGTGATGGAAATCGTTTCAATAATTTTTTGGAAAATCATCTTCCTTCTAATTTTCGCAGTAATATTCTTGCTCTGGCAACTGGTATTAAAGCATCTAATTATCCTTATAACTTATCTTTAAGTTACGAGAATTTCAAAGACACTATTGCAAATGGATTTAATATTGGTTCATTTTCTCTCCATGGAAGTGAAACAAGCCTCAGATATGAGGAATGGGTTCAAGATTATGATGAAGATATGTTGTATGATTATACTGATGATCCCTTTTCCGGAAATGGAACTCGAGTCGATCTATCGATGTGGAAATGGTTAGTAGATACAAATTCATACACAATAGAATCAGAAGAAAATAAATTAGGAATAGTTTTTCTTGTAGCTTGTTCTACAGGAACTTTTGATTGGTATGATGATTGTATTGCAGAATATTTTTTAAAAAATATAGCAATAGGTTGTGTTGCATCCAGCTATGTAAGTTGGGCAGAAGATCAGTGGTATGAACGAGAACATGGAGGGTGGTTTGCCGAAGGATTAGCTTTTCGTTTTTGGGAACAATTATTCCAAATAAGTCAACCCGGTAAAGCTCTAGCCTATGCTAAGGCAGATTATATCTCCGATAGAAACAATTCTACTGAACTTTATGAATATCCAGAATGGCATGATAAAGTCTTAAAACAATTTAATCTATTTGGTGATCCAGAAGTTCCAATTTGGCTGAATATCCCCGAGAGACTAAATATCACTGAAATATCTTCCAATAACGAATCAACAACCTTTCAAGTTTCTGCAGATAATATTCCAATTGAAAACTGTACAATAACTTTAACTAAAGATAATTTACTTTTCTGGCAAGAAGAAACAGATGAGAATGGAATAATTGAATTACCTTTCAATAAAGACCAAATTAATCAAATGACTCTCACGGTAAGTAAGATGGGTTATGTTCCCTATCAAATTTTATCTAATGAAGAGAAGTCACATTTAGATTCTATAAAAGGGTATGATATTTTAATATTTAATATAATTATTGTAGGACTAATTTCTATTATTTTCATTTATACAAAAAGGGATTTCTTAAAGAGCAATTAAAGTTAACAGAATTAAAGTTTTGCTTCCATAATCATTTAAGAAATATAATTTATTTAAAAAAGCTCCTGGTCTGAATCATCTACGATTTGAGTTCTGATTTTATAGTTTCCAATTTATTGATAATTTTATCAATTTCAGATTTGCTTGATTTGTTTTCACTTAAGTTTTTAATCAAACTAATAAAATCTTTAATTAAAGGATTCTCAAGAATAACACACTTTTGATTCATGGTATTTACATCCAATATTAGGGCAGATTCAAGCTTTTCTCCCATCCCGATTACATCTCTTAGAAGTAATTCACTATTTTCATTATAAGATATTATAACAATATCTTCCATGATCTGAGATCCATCATTTCTTTTAATAATCTTAAATTCACACATTTTACTATTATCTTTCTGAAGTTATTTAAATAATGAGAAGTAATATTTGTATTATAATTTCATCATTTAAGGTTAATTAATTAAAAACCAAAATGGTAATCTAATTAAAACTATAAAAAATCTTGATATGTATGAATAAAGAAGACATCTGTTTCATGCCCGCTTGGGAAATGAAAGAGAAGATTAAAAACCAAGAATTATCCTCGCAAGAAATTACTGAGGCTCTCATTGAACGAATTATGAGGTTAAATCCGATTATCAACGCTTATTGTACACCCACTTTTGACATGGCAAGGGAAATGGCAAAAATGGCAGATGATAGGGTGAAAAAAAATGAGTCAATCCCTTCTTTAAATGGGATTCCAACTTCTATTAAAGACTTAATGCCTGTGAAAGGAGTGAGAACTACGTATGGATCAAAAATTTTTGAGAATAATATTCCAGACGAAGATGCTATCACAGTAAAACGTTTAAAAAATGCGGGTTGCGTAATTTTAGGCAAAACAAATACCCCAGAATTTGGATTTAAAGGAGTAACTGATAATCAGTTATTTGGAGTTACACGTAATCCTTGGAATCTTGACAGAACCTCTGGTGGTTCTAGCGGAGGAGCAGCAGCTTCAGTTGTTTCTGGGATGGGTCCTCTAGCTCAAGGATCAGATGGTGGAGGATCTATTCGTCATCCTGCTGGTTTTTGTGGAACTTATGGCCTAAAACCAACCTTTGGAAGGGTTCCTCGTGATTCGTGGATATTTAAAATTGATGTAGGTCTCTCGGTTATAGGACCTATTGTAAGATATGTGTCAGATGCAGCGTTGATGTTAGATGTAATGAAAGGACCATCTGAAAGTGACAGATTTTCACTACCAGAAGAAAATGTAAGTTATTTTGAACACATAAATGAAAAACCAGAAAAATTAAAAATTGGATATAGCTTAGACTTAGGATTTGCTACAGTTGTTGACCCTGAAGTTGAAAAAGCCGTGTTACAATCAGTAGCTAAATTTGAAACTTTTGGATGGGATGTGGAAGAAGCCAAATTTAAGGGAATAGATCCTTCAATGGCATTTAGTGCTCACTGGCTTGTATCATATGGGTATGATTTCAAACCTTATCTAGATGATTGGAAAGACAAAATAGATCCTATACTAGTAACCTGGATTGAAGCGGGTTTACGATTCCCTGCATCAATTTTTCCACTCGCTATGAAAACACGTACTGAATTTTATGCATCTGTGTATGAAACATTTAAAGATTATGACTTACTCGTTACTCCAACAACAGCATGCCCTGCATTTGAATTAGGGATTGCTGCTCCTTCAGAAATAAATGGAATTGGAGTCTCCCCAACAGGTTGGCAACCTTTTACATTCCCTTTTAATTTTACGGGACATCCTGCGGCTTCGATTCCTTGTGGTTGGGCAAGTAATAATTTACCTATTGGTATGCAGATAGTTGGTAAACGATTTCAGGAATTATTGATTCTCCAGGTGTCAAAGGCATTCGAAGAAATTGCCCCATGGCAGGATAGAAAGCCTAATTTTAATTAAATTTGAAAGAATCATTGAAGATTTTTCTCTAACATTTTTTTTTTGTTCGAACTCTAATATAGTTAGTTTTTAATTCCTTTTTTAATCTTAAAGCTTGTAATTTTTGGTTAAACTTCATAAAAACAATTTTTTTAAATTGTCCTTAATAATTCTAAGTAAGAATAATTATTTTACAACTTATAGCTAAAAATAAAAACAGAGGAAATTGAATAAAATGGCACGACCATATCAAAAAGCAAACATTCCCGGCCCCGAAATGGGTACATCTGTTACCGATCCAACTGTAATGGCGAATTTGCTTAAAAGTCCAATGAGGAAAGTTCTTGTTATTGGAGCAGAATCATTAACTTGGGAACTTGATGGCAAGAAGATTGCTGACTTTTTAATTGAGATTTCAAATAAAATCGATTGTACCGTTGTTGGTACTGGTCATACATATAGTTATTTAAAAGATAAGATTGTAAAAAATAAACTATATGATATGTCGTTAATTAACATTACACATCGCTTATGCGATAAGGATTGGGCGGGTTTAGATGGAGAAGGACAATATTCAATGGCTATTTTCGGCGGACATTTAGTGTTTTATGTTTCTCAAACGATGTCCCGAATCAAAAACTTCACAAACTGGGTAAAAACAATTGATTTAGACAAATATTCTCACCCTAATGCTAGATTCAGTTTACCGAATCTTAGCGATGAAGATTGGAAAGTATTCTTAGAAAGTTTAATTGAAAAATTATAAAAAAAATTAAAAAATATATAAGGAGAATTAAGAAATGAGTTTTTCTGATATACCTGTAGATGTTGGCCCTGTTTATGAAGGGGAACGAATTAGAGGAAATCAAATGTATGTAGAGCTTGGCGGTCCTAAAATTGAAAAGCACTTCGAACTTGTAAGGGTGAAGGCACCTAAAGAAATTGAGGATGGAAAAGTAATACTTATTGGTCCGGATCTTAAAGACATGGAAGAGGGTTCAACACACCCCATTGGAATATTAGTTGAAGTTGCTGGACCCGAACTTGAAGAAGATTTAGAGGCTGTTTTCGAAAGAAGAATCCATGAATTCTGTAATTTCGTCAATGGAATTATGCACTTAAACCAAAGATATACAAATTGGATGCGTATTTCCAAAGCTGCCTTTGAAAAGGGTTTTAATTCCTTCGAAATGCTTGGTACAGTCTTAATACGATTATTTAAAGCAGAATTACCAATAATTAAAACCGCACAAGTTACAATTATTACCGATCCAGCAAAAATCGAAGAACCCCACGAGTTTGCGTTAGGAATCTATAATAAAAGAGATGAAAGAGCTCGTAGTATTAATGACGAAGATGTAGAGATGTTTTATGGCTGTGTTCTTTGTCAATCTTTCGCTCCAACACATGCATGTTGCATTACCCCAAATCGTATGAGTCTATGTGGTTCGATTTCATGGTTTGACGCAAGAGCAGCTGCCCGTGTAGACCCAAAGGGACCGTTATTTGAAGTACCTCCAGGAGAAACAATTAATAAAGAAGGAGGAGAATATTCCGGTATTAACGAGATGATTAAAAAAAGATCACTTGGCGAAATTGAAAGAATATATCTTTATAGTGGAATGGAATATCCTCATACAAGCTGTGGATGTTTTGAAGCAATTGATTTTTTTATTCCTGAAACTGGTGCAGGTCATGGCATCATTGATAGGAATCATGATGGGATAGCGTTAAATGGTCTCCCCTTCTCAGCGATGGCAAATCAAACTGGGGGCGGAAAACAATTGGCGGGCTTCAACGGAATTAGTATCCAATATATAATCAGTCCAAAATTTCAGCAATACGATGCAATCCAAGCAGGGTTAAAGAGCGGTATTGAATTGGTAGTTTGGATGGGAAGAACGGTAAAAGACCGAGTATATGATCTGCTTCCAGAAGATATCCGGGATAAAATTGCGACCGAAGATGATGTTGCAGATTTAAAAGATCTTCCAGCCTGGTTAGAAAAAGTGAAACATCCTATAATAGAAACTGAGCCATACAAAGCAGCTGCCAGTGGAGTTGAAGAGGAAGAAGAATGGGAGGAAGAAGGCGCTATGATGCCAATGGGCACGGTTGGTATGACTATACCGGGAGCTGGAGGAGTCGGGGGTTTCAAAGTAATTCTGAAGAATTGTAAGATTCATGCGGAATCAATAATAATCAAAAAGATTGAACCTAAAACTAGAAGGAAGTAAAAGTTTTACTTTTTTTTTTACTTATTTTTAAATTATTTTCATTAAAGAATTGACATCTTAAAACATCTACAGATTGAGATATTTTTAATTTCTACTAATTGAACATATTGTTATAATGATAAGAGAGAGAATTTTGCATTAGAACATTTTCTAAATAATTACGACATAATTTCGACAAAAAAAAATTCTAAAACCTTTTAATATAAGTTGTTACTTTATCACGGAAATATTATTAATAGGGTAACATTTAAAAGTGAGAATTTCGGTATATATGAGGAGAAGTAGGAAAGAAAATATCCTTTAAACAATTTGATTGAAACTCATCAAAAATTAAAATGTTGATTCGCGAAGCTGGTATCATCTTTAATGGAATACCCGTTATATTTACTAGTTATCATAGGGCTAGTAAGGAAGAAACAGATTTAATTTGTTCGAGTGGATTAATGAGTGGATTATTAACTTTTGCTGAATGCTTGATGGCGCCAATAGAATATTTTGAAAGCAGTAAATATTCAATAATTTTTAAAAAAGGAAAGATGGTAGACTTTTATGGAAAAGAACAAGAAGTACTTGCTTTCTTGGTTCTTGATAAAGATGAAAGGCTTGAAAAGTATTTGAATAAAACAATTAACCCTCTTTTAGAAAGATTGCTAAAGAAATTCACTACTGAATTTAGCGGTTGTAAAATTACTGAGTGTGCTCAGTTTGAACCATTTAAAAAGATTATTGATAAACTTTTTGGAACAGGTACCCTAACTTTTGAAGAAAAGGTAGTCTCTTTATTTGTTTGAGTGGAAGGGATAAATTTAACATAAAATTGGGGAATTGAATTAGTTTATCCGAGAGAAAAATATTTCTCTAACCTTATTAAAAAGTGGCTTATTTTCCTCAAGATAATTTACTTCAAAAGCTTGAGATCCCCCGTTTGGATAGTAAGCTAATATTACAGAATCATTCAATGTCCAATTCATATTATTGAAGCCTACATCATATCCAACTATATTAAATCCTTTTTCAAGAGCAAGGGACATTGAATGTACCCCATTTTGAGTTGTAGGAATTCGCCATAAGATGATTCTCCATTTATTATAAATTTTTAAAAGATTATTTAAAGATTTTTCTTGAATAGAACCATATAAACTCACAATACCATCATGAAATTCTTTAGAAACACCGTAAATTTCATAACCCTTATCTTTTTTACCTTTTTCTAAGATCAAAACGTCGCGATTCATTTTTTTAGTATGACTTTTAACATAATCATGAAAGAAAATGAAGTCTTCATTATTCAACAAATGGATTTTTTTCTCTCGTTTTTTCCACAAATTATTAAATATAATTGAATAGAGAAATGCTGCTTCTTCTCTTTTTGGAGGAAATGGTGTATTATTGTCAACTTTAAAAGCTCGCCGATCCCCATAGTTATAGTAAGCAGGAACTAAACCAAATGGTATAGCTCCGGAATTTCTAATAAGTTTTTGGGCTCTAATTTGCGGTCCTCGAACTTCTATATTAAGTCTTAAACAATCTTTAAATTCTGGCATCTTAGTAACGGTTATAATACCAGCTGCACCTATTTTTGATGTAACTCCTAAACCTTGATACTTTTGTCTTGTTACACCTTTACTTGCATGGGCAATATATCTATTTTTTCTTATTAATCCAGTACCAGCTATTTCTTGATCTTCTAACGATTCACCTACAAACCAGAAATTACTTCTTTCTGATAATTCTCTTTTTAATAGATTAATATCATATATCAAAGGAGTGAGGTACTCATAATTATATATTTCTTTAAAGATCATAGAAATATTTTTAGCATCTTTCGGTTCTCCAAATCTTAAGCCATATTCTTCGCCGTTTTTAGAGAAGAACTTCTGAAAATAAACATTTTCTCCTTGGGGAATTAAATCTTTTTTACTTATGACTGCCATCCTAATTTCCTCACCTTGTTCAATTTACAAAAACTAAGTAATAGTTTTCAAAGCCCTATATAAAATTTTCTATTTACTCACGTGAAAAAAGGGAAAAATAAACAAAGATTTATGACCAAATTAGTTATGAAATTAGAAATTAGACTATTAATTTCAATAAACAAAAAGGTTTAAGGGAGATTCCTATTGTTTTAATTTAAAACCGATTCCATAATACATCAAATTAGTCCAGAGTAAAATTGAAAGTGCATATATGCCGACAATTAACCTAAAATCGTCTCTAAATACGTAGTTACTTACCCAAATTAGGTATGGTACAGTAATTGCCCCTAAAGTGCCGATAAAATAGTACCGCCATTTCTTTTTTAAAGTCTTCGTTTCAAAGTTAGTGTAAATTTTTAACGATGTAGAAATTATGGGTATAACTACAAAACCCGCTTGGAAAGCTATTACATAAATTAGAAAAATTGGACTAAATCGAGGTTTATAGTCGTCTATCCAAACCCCCCAACCCTCACCTAATAAGTAAAAGGGGATCATTCCGATTAATAACAAAAGAGCATATAATAAAATATATCTATTTTGCTTTTTTATGGAGAATACTATTGTTGATTCTAGTATTACCATATTTACAACAAGCACAAATATTGCTCCGAAACATGTAAAGAAATTAGTAAAATAATTAAGAATTAAAATGAGTGTTGTATTAGTCAACGCAGCATAAATCATATTTAAAATACTAGCTAATATTGAAGAAATGAAGAATGCACTAAAAGTAAGATTTAATCGAAGCCTCCTTCTTCTTAATATTTGTAATATTATTAATGAGAAATATAATACGAAAAATCCTTGTAAGTATACTATAAGAATTCTTCCAAGATCAACCTCAAATAAAACTATTTTGATCCCCCAATGATATTTTATTTAATTCTTATTTGGTTAAGGTGATATAAATAACTAGAGTAAAATTTCATTTAACTTCTAAATTGTATAAAAACTTGTGAAATTAAATCATTAATTAATTTGATGTTTAGAATATATTTCTTTTAAGCGTTTAGGAATATTCCATTTATTCATAAACTTTACAACACTAATAGGAAGGAAGTGTTCCCACTTTCTATTGTGTATCATAGCTTTACGTATATCGCTTGAACTAAGTCCCTTTTTTTCCAGGGGGACCTCCCATAAAACATGAATTTTCAAACCAAGTTCCTGAAAATGTTTTCTCTTTTCTTGCCCCCACTCATCATAAATCGTGAGAAAGAATATAGCATCTAAGGGGACATAATATTTTATAAGCTCTGGAACATTTATCGGAAGAGGTACAATAGAAAATTCTGATAAACTTAAACCTTGTTCTAACAGTGCTGCTTGTATCATCAAATAACGTTCATAATATGTTAATGGATTTGCAATAGAGGTACTACGGTGTGGATTAGCATCGGAGTCTCTCGTTAGAGATGGGTCAGGATTAGTAATTCCCACTACGAGATGTTTGCATAGTTCCTTCCCGGCCATTAGATATTTAATGTGATCATTATGTAATACTTGGAATCGTCCATGGATTACTCCCAGATCATATTGAAAGGTAGTATTTTTCATCTCGATTTTTTGTATTGTGATTTCAAGTATAAATAGAATTTATTTCAAGTAATTTTTCTTAATATGTCAAATTTTTCACTATTTTTGAAGGCTATTAATATTTATATGATTGTTGTTGACTATTGTTTTATAATCTCTTTTAGTTAAGTATACTTATTTATTAATATTAGGATGAACAGTTCTTCCGAATCTTTAACGGCATCAAAAAACAGAAGCAATAATTGTGTAAAATTTATCCATGCAAGTGATATTCACCTAGGTTGCCAGCAATATCGCAACCAAAACCGTGCTGATGATTTTATAACAGCTTTCAGAGAGATTTTAGCTTTATCAATTGAACACAGTGTAGATTTCATTCTACTTGGAGGAGATGTCTTCACATCTTTAGAAATGTTACCCGGAAAATTATTAGAAATAATTGATCTGTTGACAGAGTTTAAGGATCACACTAGAGGAAAGATTCCTATCATTGCAATTGAGGGAAATCATGATATTCGAAAATTTTCTATTGGTTTGAGGTTGTCCGAACGTGGTCAATCATGGTTAAAACTTATTTCGAGTTTGGATTTAATTATTTTACTTGAAGCGAATCTAAATGATCCCCCAGAAGAAATGTTTAAACCTTATGACTTCCAACTTAAAAAAGGAGGGAAATTCCAAGTAAAGAATGTGATGATTCATGGAATTCAATATTATGGACAGGATCCAGTGAATTTTTTACCAAAAATACAAGCCGCAATCAAAAAGGAAAAAGGTATATATAATATCCTTTTGCAGCATTATGGTATTGAAGGGCAAATGAAAAATGTACCCGGTGTGAAATTAGAAAACATAGAATTGTTAAAAGATCGAGTTAATTATTTAGCTCTTGGTCACTTTCATCGTCAATTCGTTATTGATGATTGGATATATAATCCAGGATCCTCTGAGGCTGCGAGTTGGATTGATTCAACTTTTAAACGAGGGATCTTTTTAGTGGAAGTTTTTAACGATGAAATTTTTACTAAAAATGTTCAAATCATTAGATTACATAATCGTCGTCACCAATGGGAAGTAATTTTTTTCCCTAAACCCATTAGAAATAAAGAAGATCTTTATAATATTATTTTCCATAAATTAAAACCTATTTTTAATCATAAAAAGAAAAATGAAAAGGCATCAAATACCAGAATACCCTCTTTATATTTAGTCTTGAAAGGAAAAATGCCATGTAAATTATTTAAAATAAATGAAAAAGAATTAAGAAATAGAATCTGTGAGAATTTTCCTGTTGTAGATGTTAAAATCTATCAGAAATTTACAAACGGGATAACTAGATTAGATAAATATTTATAATTCTAATTTTTTCCTACAGAGAATTAAAAATATCTCAGTTTTTCATAAAGTAAGAGAGGTTTCCAAAATTAAATTCATAACTTAAAAGTTTATTAGATAATGAATTTAAATATATTTGATATGTCAGTGCGCAATTTTTTAAAACAAAATAGAGCATTTTCGATTGTATCAACAGGATTTTGTGCATGGATTGTTTTTCTGGTAATATTGAGTATAATTAATCAACGAAAAATAGTGTTCTTGGATGTTCTTGATTCATATCCCGGAACTGATGTATCATCAGAATATAATTCATCAGTGCCATTAATAAGATATTTCGTTGAACCCCTTGCAGGAATAGCTTTTATTTTTGGAAAAGACTTTGAATATTTAATTGCTTTTACAATAATTTATCTCATCTATAGAATCGTTTATTTATATTTAAAAAAAGAAGGAGCAATCGATTCGGAGTTTTTCAAAAAATTAAGACATCCTGCATATAATTTTATGAATTTCGTGTTTAAAATATTTTCTATAACTGTAGTTATAATTGGGGTGGTTATATTAATGGGTTATTTAATTTCTGGCTATTATTTTGTAAGTCGTTATTTTATGGTGATAGTCCAGATGGGTATTAGAATTTGCTTTGTATTATTAATCATTAAGTTTTCTTATTTTATTATAATTCTATTGCACCCAAAATTACATTTCAAACAATTTCCTAAGAAAAAACACTCAAAAAATAAAGGTTTTTCAAGAATATCTGAACGCTATGACGGTGTTAAAATTGAACTCATCTATCTTGTAGGAATGATATGTTTATTGCTTGGATTTAATATATTATTGATCTCAACTCCATTCCCCACTCAAAAAATTAATGCAAATTTAGAGAGTGATGAGTTTCTATTTGATTTTCATATCCATACAACAATGTCAGATGGTTGGATCACACCTGAGCAAAGGGTTATGTGGTATATCGAACAAGGAATAGATGGTGCTGCTTTTACTGATCATGATAACATCCGTGGAGCACTAATAGCTCAAAATTATGTAGAAAGTAACAATTTAGATTTTGTTGTTTGGCTTGGAGCGGAATGGACTGATAATGAGCGTGATATTCACATGAATTATTATGGTTTGGGAGAAGAAATCGTTGCACCTATGTCAAAAACATCGTTGGGCATATCCTTCGCATTAAACGCATCAGATATGATTGCTTATGTCAAAAATAAGGGAGGATATGTGATAGTGAATCATTATAACTATGATCCTAATCCACTGGGTGGTTTTGGGGTGCCGTATACTTTGGAACAACTACGAGATTGGGGAGTTGATGGTTTTGAAATAGTTAATGGTGATGATATTGAAGCAGTTGAAATACGAGAATTTTGCCTAAATAATACCAACAGTTATAACGAGAGCTTAATTTGCCTTGGAAGTTCTGATATTGAAACAAATAGGGAATTAGATGCATTTGTCAAACTGAAGCTAGAGGACCCTTCAAATAAAACTATTGATAGTGTTTTTAAAAATTTGAGAGGTAATAACCACAGTGTGATAACGATTAACTTACATTCTAGCTTAGTAAAATTTCCAGGAGTACTCAATACTCTTGGTTTTGAATTGTTAGAAGATTATTTAAATTACATACTAAATCTAAATTCATTTCAGATACTTTCATGGATAGCATGGTCTTTTATAAATTATATTTTAATATTTCTAACTTATAGAAAGATCAAAAAGCAGATTTAGAAAAAGTAATGTTAAAACATGGGTAAAGCTCAAATGTAGTAATGATTTCGATCTTCTTTGTATTTGTCATTATCGTCATCCTTATCGTCATCCTTGTCATCACCAAGAAACTTTTTGTAGAGGTACTTAAGCATATCTTCTGGATCCCCTTTAAAATCTTTAAGGTCTCTAGGGTCGATTTTAATAATACCTCCTTGTTTAAGCGGAATTACTTTATTACGTAAATCTCTCTCCATTTCTTTTTGTTTCTTCTCATTTAATGATAGTTCTTTTTTCATTAAGTCTTTTAATTCATTTACTACAAGATTTTCTAAGTTCTCTGGTTCTAATTCCATCAGTTTTTCGGGTCCATAAATTCTAGTGAGTCTTCGGACAGCCTTTTCCTTTTTAAGTTCTGTAATCTGATTAATATCGTTTAACTTGAGCATGACTACGATGTTTAGCCAATCCAACTTAATTGTCCAACGAAGTTCCTTCTCGTTTTCTGTCATAATTTTTAAAAGTTTTAGATTTATTTATAATTGTTATATTGATTTAGCAAAAATAAATTTTGTTTATATACTATGTAGTTATCAATAAGTGATCTTTATAAATTTATTTGTTTTAACTGATAATTGTTAAAACAGTAAAGGAATCTTAAAAAGGCTACTCATTCAAAAGATTGGTTTAAAGCCCCTTTTTAGATAAAAACTTGGGGTTATTTCTACGATTAAAACTATTCTTTAATTAATAAATGATGTTTTATTCGTAGGTATAGACTAATCATCTGAATTTTTGTTTCTTAAAAATAAATATCATTAATATTGAAGTAAATCCTAACAGTATGAAAAGATTATATCCTTGAATTGAAATATTGTTAGTAGTATTACCTGAAAGATCATCATAAACAGCAAGTTTGACTAGATTATAAAAAGATACATCAGAAAGCATTCCTACATGGTCAACATCATCTATTTCTATATTATTGGCCCCTTCAATTCTTGATGTAATGATAGGGACGCAAATAGTATCACCGTTACTATAAATTGACGTATAATTGATGTTGCCTTGAATGTGAGTTCCGTTATAGATACCACCTCCAATAACATCTATACGTTGCCCTATCGTGTCATTTAAAATACCACCAGGAGTCTCATCACCATCGTTTAAATTATATAAAAAGGTATTATTAGGTTGAAAAACTTGAGTTCCCCCCGAGACTCCATGATGTGGGCTCCCAAAACTTACGAAATCATCAACCTTATTTAATCCCCCAAGAAATTTGATATAATACCTGCTACTGAGCCCACCCATACTATGAGCTATAATATCTACTTTTTCAGCACCAGTTTGATTTAATATCGTATCTACCTCATCTCTAATCATTTCTGCATTCTGTATATTGCCATCGGCGGAATAATCTGCGCTTTCGTAAAAAGTAAATGCC
>JAGXNR010000004.1 GCA_019894875.1 Promethearchaeota archaeon
GGTGAGCCATTACCTCACCAACAACCATAATCGACCACGATCCTATCCTATAGCAGATAAGAACCATTTTTCTTATCCCTTTTATTGAAAAACTTTTCCAAGCCTTTTCAACTATGAAATATTATCCTCAGTTTCCCGAGGTTATTTTTCTCTATAGGGTAAGTTGATCATGTGTTACTGAGCAGTTTGCTATGGAAAATTTAGGTATTCCATTCAACTCGCATGGCTTATTCTCACCCAAATAGCAGTCGGGTCCGGCAGGATCAACCGGAATTAATAAACTGTGAAGCGTATCACAAAACTGTTTTTGGAATTTTTACTTACTTAGGGTCTTAATTAAACTTTCTTCAGTTATAATAACCAAATTATAACTACATTTTTTATATCGCATCAATGATAAAACTCTTCATTTAACGGATATTTACCGTAATCCAAGCTTACACCGGTAAAGATGCGACTGGTTAATATATTAAGAAGGAACAATATATTATAAATTTTTTTGTTTTTCTACGTAAAGCTAAGTTTAGATTATTAAATTTTCGTAGTTTAAAAATCCCTATTGAAATAAAATAGTACTATTTCAAAAATAGACCTTAGTGAATAATATGCAGCTCAATGAAAAAATCGGAATCTATTTAGACCAAATAAAGCAAATTAAGGGTGTTGAAAATGCTGTTTTAACTCAAAGAGATGGGAATCCAATTCAATCAACGGGAGTTTGGTTCTCTAAAGACGAAATATTTAATGTTAGCTCTGCTACAAGTGCAATTTTTAACGTTGGCATTCATTTACATCCAAAAGATTTAAAATATATTCTAATAGAGGGAAAGAAAGCAAAGATTTTGATTGCACCATTAAATAGTCCAATACATAATTCTTTGAACAGAATTTTAGAATCTCAAGGTGTTTTAGATGATAAGCATGAGTTTTTCATAGCAATTACCGCTCAACCAAATATAAACTTAGGGGGCGTTTTCCTTCAAACTAGTGAATGTTTAAGAAAGATTAAAACAAGCTTAATAACCTCCGGAGAATCTTTTAAACCTCCATTAATTCAATTTAATAGTCAAAAGGTTCAAAATATAATAGAAGGTTTCAATGTAAAAGAAAATGAAGAAATAGATTTTAAATTATCACCTTTCTCCTTAAGTTTTTCGAAACCAATATCATCAAAATTAAGAAAAGTCTTGGGGAATATCTCGGTTACTATTCCGGATATGAAATATGCCTTTGTAACAATTGAAGGGGGATTTATTGCTTCCAGATTATTAAAGAACTTTGATGCGAATACCGAAATGTTAGATAAGATTTCTGCAATGAGTTATTCTCTCTTCCAAACCGCTAACAGATGTGCCTGGTTATTAAAAAAAATGCATGCTGAAAGTATTCTACTTGATTGCCAACATTCCTTCCAATTCATTGAAGGGTTGGGTAAAGCAATCTTTAGCACGGTTATTGGAAAAATACGACAAAAATTAGGTCTCATTCGATTAATTCTCCCACAGTTTACAAATCGAATAAACAATCTTGTTAAAGAAGCATCTGAAATTCAAGATTTCCACACATTCGACATTAAAAGGATGCTAGGGGAGTTAGTAATAAAATAAGGATGGTGAAAAGATGAATTTCTTCAAAATCTTAGATAAATTCAAAAAACATTACATCTCATTAATTCTATATTGCTTACTAGACAGAATTCCAATTATTGTGTTGGGGGATAATTCCGAAGATGTAAATAACTTTTTAATAGAATTATCTGAACTAATACATTTTCGAAAAGAATACGTTTTTTATACTGACTTTATATCCGCGGACGAATATGAAGATTTAATTTCAAATGAAAGTATTGATTATAATTACCAAAGGGCCAATATAAGATGTCCCTGTGAGGTTGCGATTAAAGCTTTAAATATATTTAAAAATATTGATTCATGGCTGATCGGAATCGTAATTCCAAGAGAAAAGAAAGATGTAGTAAAATTAAAAGAGTTTATTAATACAAAATCGGATGTTATTTTGTATATTTCTTTTTTTTCAAATAGTTTTTCAATAGGATTAGATCATATAGATTTGAAATCAGTAGATTTAACCCTTGAAGAAAATATACTTAGAAAAATTTCTCAAGATACAGAAAAATCATTGATAAAAATGAAAAGAGTATTAAATGATAAAATCACCTCAAACCAACTAGATAAAGACTTAATAGCAACATTGCTAGATTTCGAAGTCGAAAAGAGTGAGTTGAAAAAAAACATTTTTAGAAGGGAAATTCAAAATTTTTACTTAGGATCGAAGAGAGCTTTTTTTATACTGTCTAGATTGAATCTAATCAACAGTATAGACATCTATACTAAAATTAGTAGTAAGACTCTTTTAGAAACGATAGATTACGAGGAAACGTCAATAGAGAGAATGATATCATTTATTGGTAAAGAATGGGGTGAAAACTTTTCAGATTTAATTGAAGATGGAAAAAAATCATTTATAGGTGATAAAATAGTATCACTTTGGGGTTAGATTTGATATGATATTTGATTTTGAAAATGAAACATTACAAGCAAAAATAGTTTATTATGGTCCCGCAATGTCAGGAAAAACAACTTCGGTAAAATACCTATTTTCTTGTTTTAACAAAGAAAATGCATTGACGTCTATTGACAGTACAGTGGGTAGAACACTTTTCTTCGACTTTGGGGTCTTAAAATTTAAAGGAGCTATTTGGGATTTAAAGTTTCTAGTCTATTCTGCAACGGGTCAGGATTTCTATTCTAGTACTCGTCCAGCTACATTAAATGGAGTAGATGGGATAATATTTGTTGTTGATTCCCAAAAAGAGTGCTTGGAACATAATTTACGTTCATGGAAGGAATTAAAGACACTATTCGGTACAGAATTTTATGATATTCCTATTGTAATTTCATTAAATAAATATGATTTACATGCAATGTACAAATTGCACGAAACTGACTTTATGACTCATATTAGCTATTCAAAGTTTAAACAATTAGCATTGACAAAAACTGCTGCTATAAATGGAGAAGGTGTATTGAATTCATTCAACCAATTAATTAAATTTTTATTTCCACAATTAGTAATAAAAGTAGAGACCTAATTTTTGATTTAGGTTTTAACTTCATTTTTTTGATACATATTCTTTGATATCCTTCTTAAATATCCCTGCAAAACAAATTGTTTTAAGAGGTTTCTTACTTTCCTTACTTCTGATGCATCAATTCCTAATATACTCATTATTTGAAAAATTGAAAATTGTTCTGGTAAGCCATCTTTTATTCGATTATAGAGTCCCGTTATTTACTCACATCAATTCGTAATTTATTATCCTATAAAAATGAAGAAATACTTTTATATGTTATTCTAATCAGGTAGTAAATATTTTTTTGGAGTTAAGGTTTTTATAATCCTCAAAGTAACTATAAATTATCATTCCTACTTAGCGTAGATCATCATGTTTAGTCATTTTCATTGAAAATTTACAACCTTATTTACTCCACTTCTATTTGAAACTACACTATGTATATATTTACTTCATAACAGAAATATATAATGAAATATAGAAAAAAAATGAGATCGCCTTTTGTTGCCAACTCAGAATTCACGGAAATCCTTAAAATTATCCCCGATTGGAGCTTTACCATCTCCGTATATCTGGTATAAGCCTGTTCTTCTCGCACATTCAGTAAAACTACGATAAACATCCTTTCTTTTTTCATAGAGTGCACAAGTTTTATAAATTATTGGATTCCATCTATAATGTTCGTCATCAGGCTCATACCATAATTTTTCATCTTTCAAAACTTGTTTAAAGTCCTCTTCTCCAATAACTTCCGAGAGATCTTGTTTATTTAACATAATAATAAGTGGAATTTCCGTAATTAATTTACCTCTTGTAATATTCTTCAATTCTTTTAAAGACTCGATATTATCTTCAAAAAAATGAGTTTGCGAATCAACAGTAAAAATTACTCCATCCGTTCCTTTAAATATTTTTTTTCTTAAGGGAGAAAATCTTCTTTGTCCCGCGACAGTATACACATGATAAAAGACTTTTCCTCTGCTTTTTTGTTTAGTAGATTGAAAAATACCCCTATCAAAATATAAGGTCGATCCACTTGCCATTGAAATTTTTGTTAAATTGCCAGTTGGGGCAATGTCTTTTTCATTTTCTTTTGTATATCTATATAAAGTGTCGACTGTTGTTGTTTTTCCTGATCCTGCCATACCCCAATAGAGGATCTTTATATAAACCTTGTGGTCTGCTGTATATCGAACCATGGAAAAATCTACCTGAATGAATTCATTATATAGTAAATAAATCGTTCTTATGAGTATTTTGATTTAAAATTAGTGTAAATGAAAAAAATTTCTATTTTTTTTAATAAAATAAATAATTTAGTACTATTATAATTAAGTATTTATAATTCCTTTTTGGTATTTTAACTTTCTTACAAAATAAAAATTAAATATAAAGTATAAATTACTTTAACAATCTCTAACTTTCTACAAAAGTTTCTCCTAATCTAATTTTATAATTGCACCATAATATTAATTCATTGTACTCATTTCCTATTCTACCTTCTCTTATTATCAAGTTAATTATATCTGAATACATAATTTCTCTTTTTCCGTGAAATATTCTATTTAATTTGTCTGTAATTTCTTTTAGCAATACAATGTTATTAGTCGGTATACTCATAAAACTCTTATATTTTTGATCAGTTTTCATATAGCTCATCTGAAGCAAATTTACTATTCATCAATTTAATCATATTAGATCTAGATTGAACATTTTAAATCCCATATATTTTACTTTTCATTATCTCTCCCTCTTTCTCTATGGAATGTAATTTCATTATTCAGTAAGATAATTTCATTTAAACTAATTACCATTCTACACAGTTAAAATAAGGAAGGGTTGAAATTTGTAATCTAAAACTGAATATGATTAGTGATTAAAATTAATATAGAAGAATATAAAAGTGAAGGCAGTGAAAATTGTCCCGAGTGTGAAGGAAGTGTTATCATAAATGGCTTTGAAAAGGTTTGCAATAAATGTGGTTTAGTTATTAACGAATTATTTAAACCATCCTCATTTATTTTTAATAAGGAGAATAAAACTAGTAATCTCAGTAGACAGTACGTTGCATTGGGAGAAAGAACGGATTTTATAGGTGGATTAGGTTCATTTATCGATTATGAAAACTCAAAATATTTAAAAGATAAAACTGGCAGGTTATTACCCCCGAATGAACAAAAATTATTTAGAAGACTAAAAAAAAATTATGGTCAATTCTTAAGAATCAAAAATCATGAAACAGAATATCGAGTTTTCAATATCCTGAATAAAATTTCATTATATCTTAATCTAAATAAAAATATTCGGAATAATGCGGCATACTTCTATAAAAAAATACTTAAGATTGAAGGAAAAGTTATTAACAACATATCCTTAATCGCATTTTGTGTTTTTCTTGCTGTGAGGAAAGAATATCACAATGCACCTATTACAATTAATGAAATAGTAAAAGCATTTCAAAATTTTGGACATCGTGTTAATCCCAGGTTGATCCTGCGTGATGGGATAAGATACAAACACCATATAAATAATGAGTCAATACCCCATAAGAGTGAAGATTATCTTATAAGGTTAACAAATCAGGTTATAAATCATAAAGATCTTTCAGAAAGGTTAAAAAAAAAAGGATCAGTGTGGTCTAAGGAGGAATATCAAAATAGACTTCTTAAAAAATGTCGCGAAATATTAATAGATCTACCTCTATGGCACCGGGGAGGACGAAATCCTTTCATTTTAACGGGGGCGATCATATATCTTGCAGATAAGTTACTTGCTCAAGAAAATAAACAAAAAACCGCCCTAACTCAAAAAGTAATATCTGAAGCCACAAAAATTGCTGAATATTCTATAAGAGATCATTATGTAAACCTATTAAAACCTCTTTTTCTCAATAACTGAATTTATTATATTTTAAAAAAGATCAAGATGTAAAGACATTATCTATATTTTAAAATAATAAATTGTATTAAATTTTTAAAATAATTTGAATTTATTAGAAATAAATGAATATTTAGTTTTAGATATAAAAAATCACGCTTCTGTAGTGTAGTCCGGTCAATTTGAATGATAGTTATAGAATACTATGATTAAGACCAAGCATCTGAGGCTCTCACCCTCGGAACCCGGGTTCGAATCCCGGCAGAAGCATTTTTACGATTTTTTATGCTTATTATATAACTAATATTGAGTATAATTACTTGTTATTGTTAATTTCTATTCACTTACAAGTTTTATCAATTTCATTTTTGAATTTTTGTAAATGTAGAAGAAACTTTATTTAATAAATCGAGGAGATTCGAGATCACATTTACATATTTTCTTATTAATTCAATATCAGTTTCAACACGGAATTTTTCTATTAGCCACTGAATCTTTTCAGAAATACCATCTTCTAATGAATTATAGACGGTTTCTTTAATATCTGTTTTGATGTTAAGATTAGATTCAGATTTAATTATTGGTTTTTGATTAATTTGAGTGGTGTTATCATTCATAACAACAACTTTTCTATCACAGCTAGGACAATACTTTTCTCCACTTTTATTTCGGAATATAGGATTGTTACAAACAGGACAGGCAATATTTAACATAGTATGCCCCATTCTTAGAAGATCGGCCATTTTAATAATATCTTTGTTAATCTTAATCCCCTCAAATTTATAACTAAAATGGGTTATTTAATGTGTATTCTATGAAATAAAAGTTTTTATTCACGGTTTTTTATTTTTAATAAATTTACAATGTATCCTGAAATCCGGTTTCTTAAATGCTTCGAATCCACTTCCAGATATTTGTCCAAAAGCTTTTTATTTTTTTCAAAATCGGTAGTAAAGACATCTGGATATTTATTTATTAATTCTTTGGATACACTTTTAATTAAAATTGGTCTAACTTTTCCCATGTGAGTACCTTATTTTTTCTTTAATCTTTCATAATGTAAATTTTTATTAAAATAAAGTTTTTTCGCAATTATTTTGGTTTTTATAGTTTTAAGGAAAAATTTTAATGTGAAGAAGAGAATAATTATTTTCATTCTATTTGTTACATTCATCGAATTGTTTAGTATTTCAAATTCTGTTATGGGTTTCGAATGTAATCTTACAATTTTAGAAGTTGATAAAGAATTCTATTATCCTAATGAAATAGTCAAAATAAATGCTTCCTGGCAATTAGATTATAACCCCATTAATGAAGAAGCATATATTCAAGTGAAACTTACCGATGAATTTGATACTATACTTTGGAATTCCTCAAAATACGATGGAATTGGTAATTATACAGAAAATTGGAGTATATATATAAATCAACTAAATCTAACTCTTAACAATTATACTCAGAATTTATATTTAAAATTTTTGAGCGTTTACCATCAAATTGGTACAATGGATATAATATCAAATCTTTTAGAAACAATTCAAATTAAAATAGTTAAGCGAATCTCCTCTTGTGAGTTAATTGGATTTAAAGATCAAATAACCTACGGAGAAAGTTTAAGTTTTCAAGCAAGATTTTTTGATAATTTAATTGAAAATAATACATTCTTGAACAATCAATTAATTATATTTCGAATTTGTTCAAACAACACTATTATATTCCAATCTAATTTCACTACCAATAATTTAGGGATAATTGATATTTTGATATCTTCTATTGATCATTTAGATCTAGGGGTAAATAATTTAGTATTGAAATTATGTAATAACAATGTCTTTAATGATTCAATATTTCAGTATGAAGTGTTTGTTGAAAAGAATCCCGTGCTTATTGATATAATTAACTTTCAAGAGGATTTAGAGCCATGGGAAGATTTGATAATAGAGTTATTCTATTACTATTTTTTCAATAACACATTATGCCCACTTAAGAATCAATACATTGAATTAGTGATTTTGAGTGAAAAAAACATCACATATACACAAATATATAATACAGATAAAAACGGAATATTATCAGTAACCATCCCTCATGATTTATTGAGTGTCAATAAGGAAAATAAGGAACTAAAATTGGATTTAATATTTAATGGCACCCTTTATTTAGAAAATAAAACCCTCTCTTTAACCCTAAATATAAATATCAATGCACCAGAAAATGGATTTCAATTAAATCTTGTACCATTTATTACTGTACCTGCAATAATAGTACTGATTTCACTAATTATACTAGTTAGATTTAAGAACCCAAGGAAGAAGATATTACCAGATATTACAATAAGATATTGAATTTTAAGTAACCAATAATCGTATAATTATATTAAACTGAGGATAAAAAAACCTTAAAGATGGGTAAATTTAATGATCTTTCATCAATTTCCTTTTACAAGACTTAAAGTCCATTTTTTCTACAATATATAAGATTATTTCAAATTCAATTATTTTATTCAGTTTTTCTAATAAAAAAATTGATACTCTGTATTTTATTATAAACGATCTTTTTTATAATTAATAATAACCCTCTAATATGAAATCGTTGCTACTATGGAGTATTTTGAAGAATTATTAAAAAAACCATCATTATTTCTCGATGAAAGTAAACTGGATATGAATTATGTTCCAGAAAAACTACCACACAGAGATAAAGAATTATCCCTTCTTTCACAGTTATTCCTAACGCTTATCACGAATCCGAATTCAATTTCAAGAAAAATTTTAATAACAGGAAAAACCGGGATTGGAAAAACAGTTACGGTAAAAATTTTTGGTGAAATTCTTAAAGAAGCATCAACCAAAAGAAATATTTGTATCGAATATGTTCATGTTAATTGTCGAAAGGAAAGAACTAGTTATAGAGTTTTAATTAAAATTATTCGATTAATAAATAAGAAATTTCCCAAAAGAGGGTATTCTCCTCAAGATTTGTTAGAGAACCTAATCGATTTTCTTAATAAGCATAATATTCACATTCTAATTGTTTTAGATGAGTTAAGTTATCTTATTAACAAAGGAGAGGATTTAATTTATTTGTTAACTCGCATTAATGACGATTCGACAAATGTTCAACAAAGAGTATCAATTATCGGAATTGTACGAGATCTTTCCTGTTTAAATAATTTAGATTATAGTACTATAAGCACCTTACAAAGAAATATCATTAAATTCAGTAATTATTCTAAGAAACAGATATTCGATATCCTCAAGTATAGAGCCCATTTAAGTTTAAAAGAAAATGTTATATCTAAAGACTTGATAAAAATGATTGTAGAATCAACTTATAGTAATGGTGATATTAGGTATGGGTTAAATATATTATGGAAGGCTGCTAAAATTGCGGAAAGTAGAAATTTAACGTTTATAAATAATGAATGTGTCAGGCTAGGGAGCCAAGAATTGGTTCCATTTTCAACCTTAGATGTTTTAAAGTATATGCCATCTCAGAAATTAATTTTTTTACTTGCTACTGTCAAAGGATTGAAAATTTCTAATATGACAGAAATATCATTTTTAGAAATCAGGAAAAGTTATCAGATTATATGTGAAAATATGGGATTGAATCCTAGGTCGAATTCACAACTATGGAATTATCTTCAAGAATTTAAGCGCGAAAGTATAGTTCTAATTAATACTTTAAGTGAAAAAATAAAAGGGAGAAGAAGTTTAATTCAAATCCCAGAAATAAATTTACCAAAATTAGAAAAAATTATTATAGAGATACTGGAATTAAAAGGAATAAGTATATAGCTATGATAAAAACTGAAAATAAACATTTAGTTGAAGATGTATTAGGATCAAAAGCAAGAGTAAAAATATTAAAAGCTCTAGCATTAAAAGGGGAATTAACTATTTCATTAATTATTAAAATAACTAAATTAAATTATTCAAATGTTTCAAAACATCTAAATCACCTAAAAGATCTTGATTTAATTCAAGAAAAGAAGTTCGGAAGGATTAAAATATTTAGATATAGAATAGAAAATGTAAAAGCGCGGAGTTTTAAAAAATTTATCGATATTTGGGAAGGGGATTTCTATTGATATTATAAAAATGTTTTTAACGTTAAATTCTGCTTTAGTAGGCATAATCTTCCTTTTCTTTATCTATTTAGATATTAGATTCAGAAAAATACCACATTGGTGTTTTATATTCAGTTTTATTATTGGGGCTGTTTTAAATTTATTTGAATTCATAATTTTTTTTGAAAAAATTACTATTATTATCTTTTTAAAAATTTTTGTGCTAATCTTTGTTTTTTCCTTATCTTTCATATTATTTATTTTGAAAATAATTGGTGGGAGTGATGGTAAACTCTTCATTTTTATTTTTTTTGTACATCCTATTCTGCTTTTAAGTGTAACTGTTATTTTCTCTTTTTTCCTATTCTTTTCATTATTCTTTGTCATGTTTTTTATAGTTAACCTAATCCTCAATAATATTTTTGGAGATAGCTTTTCATTTATACTCTATTTCAATTTAAATTTTAAACTCTCAATTTTTAAAAAAGTTTACCTTAAATCTTTTTATAGGTTCTTTAATTATTCGGATCTATGTAATTATATTGAGAGAAAATACTATATAAAATCGTTAAATTTAATATATAATGTTAAAAAAAACAAGTTTCAGATACTATGCCAAATCCGTCCACCTCTAATGATACTTATATTCCTCTCTTATTATATCATTTTCTTTTTAAACCAAATCCTTTAACAAATCACTTCGAATTAATTTTAAATTTAATGATTTTTACTAGAATTATGACTTTTAATTATTATGGGAAAATATAATTATGGAAATTGAAAAAACAAGAGAAACTTCGTGGAGAATTCAGTTAAAAAATAGAAATGAAAATATTGAGATAACCTCTGTTGAGATTAGTGGTGAAGTTCGGATTATCAAACTTGCACTTCTGAAAAATGAAAAAAAAATTAAAGTTGAAATGAATAAAGAAGAATTTTTTAATTTTCTGTCTTTAATATCTGCGTTCAAAGATGTGGTGATAGGAGAGGACATAATAAGCTTTGAAGAGGAACCATCTTTAATGGAAAATGAACCTCAAAAGGTAGAGGATATTTCTGATATAAACAACGCGATATATCCTATTAAACCTGAATCCTTAGAGAATAATTCTAAAGAAGCGGATAAAGATGAATTAAATCCCGAAGAATGGGATCCTTGGTAATATGCTTTAATTGCTTTTTATATCAATTCTAAATTCACAGTTTTCTAGACTTAAATCTTCTAGGGAACATTGAGTTTCAATTACATTTACTCTATACAATGCAAATTCTCCAAATCCTGCTAATAATCCAGTGATAAAATAACAAAAATATTTTGATTTGTTTTCTAATTCTGATGAGATGTTATGATGTAGATCGATAACTATTGAATCCTCGGATATAATTTTGGGATTAAACCGCCCCCATCCGTGGTTACTTAAAATATTGGTGAATTGATTTACTAAATCATCTAAAGATTTTGGTTTTAAATTTTCTTCCCAAGTTTGTATCAACTTCCAACCAGCTTTTTTACCTAACCATACTAATAATGATTTTACACCTTCTCCGTAAATAGAAGCTAAAATATCTATTACTTGAGGTGGGAAAAAAGCAAAACGATCATTAAATAGCTGATATTTCCCTTTACTAAATTTTAAACCTTTTAATTTTAAATTTTTCATAATTATTATCAGCTTTTTTTCTTATATAATATTTTCTAACATAAATTGGTTCTGATTGATTAAAATGGGATATAGTTTCTTATTACAGGCTTTATTAAGAAGAATACTCAAGGTTATATCTCTTAATTAAACAAGATGTTGACTTTAAATAATTATATACAAATTTTTTTAGTGAATGTTTGAGTTAAATGTTCTACTATTAGAAATTTCGATAATTTTGGGTATTAATATTTTAATTTTTATATTCTCCCTTATTTCAACTGATATCCTCGTGACTTCATTGTCCTTTCTAATATTTTTAATTTTATTAATTCCTTTTTATATTTTATTAGAAAAATTAGAATTAATTGTATTTATAAATAGTTTAGAAAGTTCTCCATTTTACAAACTTATTTTTTTTTATTCCTGGTTATTAAATATTTTTATTGGAATAATTTTGTTTGTCGAATTGATATATCTTTTTATTTATTGTTAATAGATGGATGTCGGTCAGTATTAATTTTTTATAAGATATTAGAAATATTAAAAAAAGAAATTAAAAAGGTTAGGATGAATATAATATTTGATACCAAGATTACAGGTAACTTTCTAACGAAATATATGATTTTTAAGAAGTAGTTTGAAGTAATTGAGATACTTGATAATAATACAATAAGTATGATGACTATACTGAAGATGTTAATTGGACCTTCAAAAAACAACAGAAATTCACTCCCAACTAAGTTAATACTTCTAACTATATTGTTAAAAAAAGGGAATAATCCAGAAATACTTCCTGTAATGATTGGGAGGAGAAAAATAAAGAAAAGAATTTTGAACTTCTCACCCTTCATGATGACTTCTAGTTTTCTTTCAAGCTTTTGATGCTTATGTATTATAGTTAAGATTTCTAATATTTTATCAGAGGTATAATAAGCACTTCTTTCAGTGTATTTTTTTATCGCATCTATAATTATTACATAACGTAAAGATTTCAATTCTGATTTTAAAACTTCTAATATTTCACTAAATGAATAAGAGAAATTTAGCAAATAAGAAATTTGGATCTTTAGAGGTTTTTTTAAGATTGTTATTAATTTTTTATTTTGGTTATAAGATTTAAGAAGCGCCATTTCAGGAGATATATTAGTTCTTAAAAAGCTTGCAAATCCCCTTAGAAATAGGAGAAATTCTTCATATTTTTTTCTTTCTTGACTTGAGAAGTCATTTATTAATCCTATCAAATAACCTTGGTTTTTTATAAATTTCTTGAATAACAGATTGAGAAATATTAAAAAAAAGGGGATGAAAAGAATTAAGAATATGATATTAATTAATTGAAATAAAATGAGAAAACATATGCCTATTGGAAAGAATAATCCAATAAAAAATAGAATGCTAATTTTTGATTGTACTTGCCTAAGATAAATTTTAAACTGAGTTTCTAACGTGTTCTCATTACCACTGTCGTAATCATTATAATTAAAGTTATTGATTAATAAGCTTTTAACATAATTATCAAAATCGTTTGAGGGGGTTTTTAATTCAAATAATTCCTTTTCGGGGTTTTCTCCTTCGTGTACTCTCCTGAAAATTGATTTAAAATAGTTTGAAATCGGAATATTATATGCTTTAACTAATTCTATGAAGCTAAGACAATTATCAGATTTTTCTTTACTCGTTTTTTGAATTAATGAAAAATCGATTTTAATAATGTATAGAACTGAATTTAACAGTGATTCCTTTTTTGTTATATCTCTATACAGAATTGAATTAAACTTATATGATGAGACCATTGAAAGGGTTACTGAATAAAGTATAATGATTAAAAAATTGAGAGAAGTAAAGAGTATTGAAATAGTTATAGAAATAAATAATGAAAATAAAAAGACTACAAAACTTGCTTTATTGACATCAGCTTCATTAGAATTATATAAAGTTTTATATAAATCACGATGTCTCTCATCTAATTCCTTAAATCTAAGCTTTGGAATTTTCAAACTATGAAACTTAGAGCAAATTTCAACATACTTTTTAAAATTTTTCATAGAATCTACATTTTAGTATAAATTTATAAAATTGACAATAATTTTAGATAATGGATAAGAAACATTCAAGAGATATGTCTGGGGAGGAAGATTATGAAAGTAAGAATTATGAAAGCTTGTGTTATAGGAGGATGTCTTACTATATATAATGCCTCCAATAAGAAATTCGCTTATAATATAAGCATCAAAAAATGTCAAGTTAAGATTACTAGGATATCGTATATCTTGTAGATATGATTCTTCTGGGTTTCGAATAACATAAAGAACGGCCTCGCTAATCTCATCAAGGAACGCTATATAAGTATCTAATTCGTTCTTTTCTATTTCATTATATTCAGTTAATTCGTTAAGAAATGGAATTAAGATCGCAGAGAAAACCGTGAGTAAGAAAATGCTAAACCCTAGAAGTAAACTCTTTTCTAAAAGATTTGTCATAAGAAGGATTTCATATTTAAAGATTTAAATCCCTCTTTTTTTTCCAATCAACCCAAAATTGATAAAGAGAATCAACAGAGATGAATGAATGGTAAGAGATTCTATGGAACAAGTCTATTAATTCATACTTATCTAATGAATTTATTTTTGATATGAATTCAAAAATTTCCTTGTAAATCTTTATAGTAGATGTGAATTTTTCCTTGGATAAATCTTCATTTTTCCTTAATTCATTTATTGTTTTTGTTTCGTAAAGAGGTTTTGATAATTCCCAGGTCTTTGAAAATGGGTCATAATTAAAAATTGAATCACAGTATTTATCACTTTCAATATGATCTTTATTAACTTCAGAAATAGAAAGAATACGCCTTTTGTTTTGTTCCTTTTTCATCAAAATTATAAGGTCAAGATCATTTAAACAAGATTCATTTATATCAAAGTGATAAAGAAAACGATTCATTAAAGAGTCTATATTACACCCATGAATTGTCTGAAAGCCCTTTAATCCAGCAGCTAGACAATGAAACATAGCTTCTGATTCTTCCTTTGTTAGGATCTCTCCTAAATAAATTATATCCGGTGTTCTATGTAATAGTGTTTTAATTATATTACTCTTTGAATATTTTTGAGTTAAATGATCTTCTAATGAATCTACTTGGTATTTTAATTGATGCTTACCAAAATCAAACTGTTTTAATGATTCTGTTACATTTTCAACGTAAATTTTCCGAAATTCTTTAGGGGTTAATAGATCTAATGTATTAATTAATGTTGTTTTACCTGTATCTGTTTCCCCAGTAATTGTTATGTTTGTTTTCCTTAAAACATTAAAGTATAAAAATGCTGCCATTAATGAGTCTAACGTTCTATTTTTCAAAAGATCTTGAATTGTGAAAATATTTCTATTTAATTTACGAATATCTAACGCGAAATTATGTAATTGGATAGGATCAACATCGATTGCAAATCTACAATAGAAATAGTCGTTTTTTATTACCAATTTTATACTCGGGTTCATATAATCAAGCCTTTTACCACTATACAATCTAGCTAATGTTTTTAAACGTTCAATCTCAATTGAAGTAAATTTTATTTTAGTACGACATCGCCCATATTTTTGATGATTTATATAAATATTATCGTAGGGGGAATCCAAAAATATTTCTTCTACAAGATCATCTACTAATAATGGGAATATTTTATCTAAGTGTAACTTTTTTAAAGCTGCTATTAATCCAATCCTTTTAATTTCAAGCTCGGGGAGATTGTATTTTGATTTCAATAATTCTATAGATCCGTCCTTATAGATATTTATTAGTGTTTCTAAAGGAATTACTCTATCAAATTCAGCATCTTCTATGTTTACCTTGATTTCTTTTATGATTTTCTCGAGGTAATCTTTTTCGTTATCTTCCTCAAAAAATATTTTAATAGTATAAAATTTCTCATTTTCAAATAAGCGTTGATATATATTAACTTGAAAAGTGTTATAATTTCCTATATTATATGTTTTTACTAATAGTTCACTTTCCCTTGAATCGTGTTCTTGGAATTCATGAATATTATTATCAATATATATGTTTTTAGAAAATATGTGTTCATAAAAGTTGACTTCTTTATTACGATAATTCTTAAAATATTGAATTACTCTTAAGTTATTAAAAATTTCTAAAATGTATTTTAATAACTTTTCAATATAAATCAAGCAATTTCTACATATAGAATTATTTAACTTTATTTTTTTAGAATATGAATCTAATTCTGAGATTACCTTGTATACATAGAGAGGATTAATATAGTCAGATTCTTTTAATCTTTGTAATTCAGTAAATTTAGGAGAGAATTCACATTTAAATTCCTCAAAACGACATTTATTTGTTCTCACATTTACTAACTTTTGAACCATCTTATTGATTTTCTTAATTTTTCTAAAATATTCCAAAAGGATTTCAATCTGATGAGATTCAATTAAAAAATCATTCCATGAAATTGAACTAACATTAGCATTTTTATGAAGAAATAAATTATAACAAAAACAATTTAAGCATCCCTTATCCGCGCTAATGTTTTCTTTTCTTGAAATACATTTATTACAATCAATAAATAGAATTAACTCTCTTTTTCCCGCTAAATTTTCTTTTTCTTTTATGTAACTAACATTCTTTAAAATCATTTAAACAATTTTTTAAAAAAAAAAATTTAAATAACCCTATTTTTTTCATAAGAGAAAATCAGCAGATTTAAGTAAGAATGAAAAAATTTATTTATTTTGAAAAATTCAATTCCAAAAGTTAGTGGTTATTATGGGTCATCGCAAAAAACACGCACCAAGGCATGGATCATTAGCATTCCTCCCAAAAAAAAGAGCAGCGTCTATTAAAGGCCGAGTAAGGCACTGGGAAGACAATTTAGATAAGATAAATTTCCTTGGTTTCGCTGGGTTTAAAGCAGGAATGTCTCATGTACTTTATATTGAAGACCAACCAAACAGTCCGTACTATGGAAAAGAATTAATGAAACCTGTTACCGTAGTTGAAGTTCCCCCATTAGTGCTTATTGGGGTTAGGGTTTATAAAGAAGATGATTATGGCAAGTATATTATAGGAGAAATAATTACGAATGAATTTAATAATTTTATAGTTCGAAAAGTGAGTGTACCAAATATTGAAAACTATGATATTACACAATTAAAAAACAAAATTCTAAAAGAATTAGATGAAACATGTGAAATTAGAGGAATATTTCAAACTCAACCACATTTAACATCGCTACCTAGAAAAAAGCCAGATATACTCGAAATTAAAGTGAATTCTTCGAATAAGCCAAAAGATGAATTCAACTTCGCTCTAGAAAATTTGGGTAAAGAAATTAGAGCTAGAGGCATATTAAATGAAGGTGAACTAATAGACACGATTGCTGTAACCAAAGGTAAGGGATTTCAAGGTCCTGTTAAGAGATATGGAATTAAAATATTAACTAGAAAAAATAGTAAAATAAAGAGGACGGTTGCGTGCATTGGCCCTTGGCATCCTGCCAGAGTTCTTTATACTGTTCCACGGGCGGGACAAATGGGATTTCATCAAAGAACGGAATATCATAAAAGAATTATGTTAATCGGTGAAAACGAGGAAGAAATCAACCCAAAAGGTGGATATATAAGATACGGAAAGATTAAAGGAGACTATTTATTAATTCTTGGTTCAATCCCTGGACCCAAAAAACGATTAATAAGGATAAGAAAAACAATAAGACCGATAAAATCATTTGTAGTTAAAACCCCAGAAATTACATTTATTAGTCGAGAAAGTCATCAAAGAAAATAAATTTAGTGTGTTCTTATGGAAAAAATTAATGTTTATGATTTAGATGGGAAGAAAAAAGGATTAATTGATAAACCTGAAATATTTAGTGTAAAACCTAGAAAGGATCTTATTCAGATGGCTAATAATGTATCTCAAAGTAAAAACAAGCAAGCTCAAGGAAGAGACCGAGAAGCGGGATTAAAAAATATTTCAGAAGGCTGGGGTACCGGTTATGGGATGTCTCGAGCTCCTCGAAGGAAGGGATCTGGTTTTCCTACTTCGAGACACGTTGGGAGAGTTCCTTTTGCGAAAGGTGGTCGGCGTACACATCCGATTAAATCTGAAAGAGTTGGTAAAAAAAAAATTAACAAGAAAACAAATAAAACCGCAATTATTTCAGCAATTTCTGCTTCTGGTGATAAAATATGGGTAAAGAAACGAGGGCATAATATCGATAACATTCCTGAATTACCCTTAGTTGTTGATGATAAAATTCAGACAATTAAAAAAACAGAGATGATTTATGACGCTTTATGCAATTTAGGATTAAAAGATGAGTTGTTCAAAATAAGAAAGAGCAGAAAAATAAGAAGCGGAAAAGGTAAGGGTAGGGGTCGTAAATATAAATTTAAAAAAGGAATATTAATCATAATAAAAGATGATTTTGGGATTGTTGGAGCCTCAAGAAACATTCCTGGAACAGATATTGTTAAGCTAGATAATCTCTCCATTAAAAGTTTAGCACCCGGGGGTGTTTCAGGGAGATTAGTTTTATGGACACAATCAGCTTTTAGTGAATTAAATAACTACGAGGTGCCAATTTAATTTGGAAAGATTTTATACAATTATTAAAAGACCTTTGATCACTGAAAAAACATTTGATTTAATTGAAAAGGAAAATAAGCTTGTATTTATCGTCAGTAGATTTGTAAATAAGAGCCAAATAAAAAGAGCTATAGAAAAAATACATAATGTAAAGGTGATTAAGGTAAATACAATGATAACTACTAAAGGGGAGAAAAAAGCGTTTATTAAACTTCACCCAGATAATTCCGCGCAGGATATTGCTATTGATTTAGGAATTTTCTAATTGTTGTTTGAATATTTTGAAATCTAAATTTGAGAATTTATCTAAATCTAAAATCAGAACATTCTTCAATGATGTAAAGCTTTTTATTTCTAATAATTTCTTAGCGTCTTGATCATTGAGTATTAAAATATATATGAAATATTTCGGTAGATATTTCTGAATTATTCGTTGGATAAATTCTGATTTTAATTTTGACATGGTTAAGAATAGAAAAGTCTTCTCGATAAAAAGTAAGTAGTTACTAAGCCTAATGAACTTTACATTATTTTTTAATAAATTTTGTTCAAACTCTTGATTAAATTTTAACAAATCCGGTGAATCATTTTTATTATTCCCTAGAAATAGATGTGAATAGAATTTCATTAAAAAGGAATTATTAGAAATTCCCTTTCTCCATAAATAATTATGAAATTCTTTAATCCTTATAGATTGCCTTTTCATCACATTACAATTGAAGAAACTATTAACATTAGTCTCTGTATTGAATGAGTCCTCGTTTTTAATTATTAATTCTGTGAAATACAAAGAAAATTTAATTTCGTCATCATTGTTGCATAAAAAATTAATTGTTAAATAACCTTTCCTATCAAAATTATTGATAATATTAACGAAGTTGTGTATAAAAGCATCTTGATTATCTAATTTATCTAAATTAATAGAAAAAAAATCTAAATGAATCGAGGTATTATTATTTACAATTATTATTGATTCAGAAAGCTTCATTACCCTTGTATTCGAATCTGCTTTAGTAAAAATTAATTCCAAAAATTTTTGTTCTAAAATTGACTCTTCTTTAAATTTAACACTTGGATTCATTTCGGTAAATTTTTGGTGTATTATATTAAATAACCGTACTATATTTTCTTTTTTGATTTCCTCAAAATTTAGAATACAAATTTTTTTTTCTTCTTGTAGAGTATTCAATTGAATTGAATAATATTGAATAAATCTTTTCTTTAAAAATTCATTTAAAATAGGAATAACCAACCTAAAGGAATTAGCTTCAAACATCGCAAAAGCGATTATTTTCTTATGCCTATTAAAACTTTTATAAAATATTAAGTATCGATCTACTAAATATGATAGCAATTGATACTTACCCTTTTTGACCATACATTATATGTTTTGTTATTAATTATAAAAACACTAATTTTTTGTTTTCTTGAATTAATATTCAATAGAGATATAGACATGTGGAGTGAAAAAATTATAATCTATACAACATTTTATAATTAAAATATAAAGGAGAATTAAGTTGAGTAAATTCGAAAGATATAAAAAAAAAACAGAAATATACATTTATCCTCATAAGCATTGCAAAACATGTGAAGAAATGATTTCTGAAGCCTTTACTTATTGTCCAGAATGTTATAAAAAGCTTAAAGAAAAGAAAAAAAGAAAATTCTTCAGGAGGAAAGAGAAAAAGAGTGAACAAAAAGAAGAGACTGAGAAGCCTTATGATCTTGAAGAAAATGAAAATGTATAATTAATTAACTCATTTCTATAATAATCTTAGGTTAGGAATCTATATATCAATAAATATGAGCTGAAGGAGTTTTACATGTAGAAAGTGTTATTTCAATAGGTTTTCGTAAGTAAATTTCCTCTACAATTTCTTCCAGTCAATGAACTGGAAAATCTTTATTCAAATTTACTTCAATACTTAGCTTTTTCTTTAATTATGTAATATTCTGTATTACAAAAATTTTTCTATTATGTATAATAGTATATTTAAAGTAAGTACATTATACTTATGATTTAAAAGTAAAAATAGTAGTGAATTAAATAATGAGAATTGCCATTTTAAATAAGGAATTTTGTAAACCAAACAAATGTAGTCCTTATGGAGAAAAACCCTGCATAAAATACTGTCCTAGAGTGAGAACCGGAGATGAAACTATCGTTCTAAGTACTGATGGAAAGTATGTGATAATCACTGAAAATCTCTGTTCAGGTGAAGGCATTTGTGTTAAAAAATGCCCTTTTAAGGCAATTAGTATAATTAATTTGCCAGATCCTTTAGAAAATCAAATTACTTACCGATATGGTCAGGATCAATTTTCTTTGTTTCGTATGGCAATCCCAAAAAAAGGAAAAGTTCTAGGTTTAATTGGTCAAAACGGTATTGGGAAAAGTACAATGTTAAAAATATTATCGAATGAATTGAAATTAAATCTTGGAAGGTTTGGTGATAATGCTCCTGAATGGAAGGAAATAATTGATCATTTTAAAGGCTCAGAATTACATCAATATTTCGTGGATCTTAGAGAGGAAAAATTAAACATTGTATTTAAACCTCAAAATATTTCAGTAATTCCGCAGTATGTAAGCGGAAGAGTTGTTGATCTTTTAAGTCAAAATGATACTGAAGAACGATTAAATCAAATTGCTGAGAAGTTGAATCTAACCCAAATATTAGAACGAGATATTTCTGTGTTATCAGGAGGTGAACTTCAAAGGGTGGCGATTGCCGCTGCTTATCTTAAAAATGGGGATGTATATTTGTTTGATGAACCTACCTCGTATTTAGATGTTAGTGAAAGAATAAATATGGCAAAATTAATAAGAAGTTTATCTGCAGAAAATAAAACAATAATCGTAGTAGAACACGATTTAGCGATTTTAGATTATCTTAGTGATTATGTTTCGGTTTTATATGGTGAACCTGGTGCTTATGGAATTATATCTCATCCTCAAGGGGTGAGAGTAGGAATTAATATATATTTAAATGGATATATAAAAGACGAAAATGTAAGATTTAGAGAAGAATCGATAACATTCCATGAACGCCCACCACAAGAATCTCTTTATAGTTCTGGAGACATTATTTTATCTTATGATGACATTAAAATTTCTCTTGGTAATTTCAAATTTGCTGCTTCTGGGAGTGAAATTCATTCTGGTGAAGTAATTGGTATTTTAGGACCCAATGGAATAGGAAAGACTACATTTGTAAACGCGATTGCAAATATAGTAACCAATGAAATTCAAGGTAATGTGAATGATGAAAGTAGAAATAAATTAAGTGTATCTGTGAAATCACAATATATAAAATTCGATGATGACCGAATTGTCTCAGATCTGATTACTGAAATAAAATTGGCTCCCCATCTTACTCAATCCTATAAGAAAAGACTATTAAATAGTTTAAAATTAGAACGTATAAAAGAACGTAGTATCTCAGAGTTAAGTGGTGGAGAGTTACAAAGAGTTGCAATTGCAAAATGCTTATCGAAAGAAGCAGATATTTATCTTTTAGATGAACCTTCAGCATTTTTAGATGTTGAGATGAGGCTTCAGGTTGCCCAATTAATAAGAAAATCAATTGAGGAATTAAAAAAAGCAGGTTTTGTTGTAGAACATGATATAATTACGCAAGATTTTATTGCTGATTCAATACTTGTTTTTGAGGGTATTCCTGGACTTGAAGGAAACGCATTTTCACCTCAAAGTTTAAGAGATGGGTTTAATATGTTTTTAAAGATGATGGGTATTACTTTCAGGAGAGACTCAATAACCAAAAGACCACGGGTAAATAAATCTGGAAGTAATAAGGATGTCTACCAAAAGAGAATTAATGAATTCTATTATATTCCTAAATAAAAATCATATTCAAATTTTAAAATAATAGTAACTTTTGATATACTCCTTTATTTCCATTGGAGATTTTTAATTTATTTTTAGTTATTAAACGATATTTTGTTAAATTTCTAATAAAATAATTTAAATATAATTGAACAATTTTTAACTGGGGTGCTATTTTATAATATAGTTAATATAATTTTTATTATAGCTTTTTTAAAAGAATATTGCACCGGAAATTGAGGACTATCTCTAAATTAACAGCAGGATAATAATAAAAAAGAAAAAAAGAAAATTATTTTAAAGCTGAATTTTCCAGAAAACTAAAGGGCGACCTCTTCTTCCATCAGTACGAGAGAATTTTTCTATTAATTTTCTTTTCTGAAGTTTCATTAAATTATCATAAATAGTTGTTCTTGCAGTGTTCAAATGTTTAACTAAATCTTTACGAGTAGAAGGTCCTGTTGTCTCTAAAGTTTTGAGTAAATTTTGTTGTATTGGTGATAAAAAATCTTTTGGTTCCGAAAATCTATCAATTTCAGTTCTATTAGCCATAATTTATTCCTCCAAATTTTTAATAAATTCTAAAACGACAATTTCTCGACATTATAATCTTATTGTAAAGAAACGGTTCTTATGATCATAATAATCCCAAATAATATATAAATGATGTTTATTTATGCATTATTATCATCAATAAGCACAAAAATTTAAAAATAAAAATCGCTATTCACAGTTTGGATTACAAATTCTAAAAGTAAAATAATGACTGAAACTTCAAGAACGACAGTAACCCTTAATAACAGCTATATGAAATTAGTGGAAGAACTTGTAGATGTTTTTGGGGCCACTAAAGCACAAGTTATTAGTAGTATAGTAGAATATTTCTTTAACGATAGTCATAATGATGCGCTACTGGAAAAATTAAGAGCCAGGAAAAGAAAAGAAAATCCACCTGAAAAAGTGGAAATAAATGATAGAATAAGAAAATATTTAAAAGTAGCAGATAAGATACCTTTTGATGTTTTTTTAAAACATTTAAATCTCGATTCTGAATATGTAATAAATCAACTCGGTGATTGGGGAGAAAAATATAAATTTTTCTTTATCGATAATAAGATAATTAAAGTTAAAGAAAATAATTCAACTTAAATTATTATCTTTAAATTTATCCTCCAAAAATGCTAAAGAAATCATTTGATAGTCCAACGGTCCAATCAAGTATAGATGTAATTACACCAGTGATAATAAAAAATACGAATAATGCAAAGCCAATGAGTAAAGCATATTCTACAAGATTTCCACCATAATTATCGGAAAAAAATTCTTTAATTTTAATACCAAATTTTTTAAAAACATTTCTAATGGTCATCCTTATTTTAAATTTAAAAAAAAACCTTTTAAACTAAACACTAATCAAAAGAAATAGATCAAAAAATTAGAATTTCAATTTTCCAAGAATTTTATTGAGTTCTTCATCACTAGCTTGATTTCTTGGAGTCTTTAATCTAAATTTTCCGTCATTAAAGCTTCTCGGAATAATATGAACATGAAAATGATTGATTTCTTGACCTGCAGCTGCAAAATTATTTTGGAGGATATTGTATCCGTTTGTTTGTAATTTTTGATGAATTCTCATCGATATCTTTTTTACAATTTTAAAAGTCTCAGCTAGTTCATGGTCAGGAATATCTTCTAAAGTAGAATAATGATTTTTAGGTATAATTATCATATGTCCTTTAGAAATTGGTGAAATATCTAAAAAGGCTAAAGTTAGATCGTTTTCAAACACAATTTTTGCTGGAATTTCTCTCTCTATAATTTTGCAAAAGATACAATTAATATTTTTCATTTAATCGGCCCCATTTCAACTAACAAGTTGTTTAATTTAGTTGAGGTATTTTAAATTTAAATTAATAAACCATTACTGAGATTTATCATAATAAATTATAAAAATTTTTCACATTATCAACAAAATGCAATGATTATTATGTTTCTTCAAGAAATATCCTCAGTCTTATCAGAGAAATTCTCTCCTAAAAGTTTTAAATTAAACTCTGAGATTTATGGTTTACAATATGGCCAGAAAAGAATCAATAAAACAATAAAAAAAATATTACTAACGATTGATGTAAGTATAGAAGCATTACATTTTGCTGTAAGAAATAAAATAAATCTGATTATTTCCCATCATAGCTTAATTAAAGATCCAATTAATACGTTTAATCAGAATCTAATTAATAAATTAACTTTGTTAACCAAATATCCAATTTCAATATTTGTATTAAACTCTTCATTTATCGCAGCAGAAGGAGGAGTATCAGAAACAATCGCGGAAGCACTTTATTTAAATATAGAAAAAACTTTTGAAATTAACAATTATAAAGGTGTTAAGGTCCCAATTGGACGAATTTGCACACCAAAACATTATTTAAAGAAAGATCAAAAAATATCTTTAGAAAATCTATTGAAGAGAATTAAGACAAACTTAGAATTAACACATGTGTTATATGTAGGTAATCTGAAAAATATAATTAATAAGATTTGCATTGTTGGGGGAGATACACCCAATATAAAATATTTAAGAAAAGCTCAGAATTTAGAATGTGATTGCTATATAACTGGAAAAATTGATTACTTGGATGCTATCTATGGAAGAGACACGGGTTTTAATTTAATTGAGGCTTCACACTATAAGATTGAAATACTAGCATTGAAAAAACTCTCTAATATCCTGAGTTTGGAGTTCCCCTATGTCGAATTTTTATTATTTGAGTCAGGTGACCCTTTTAAAATTTCCTTTTAGAAAAAGCCATAAAGAATATTATGGTAATAGTTAGAGTTAAAGATACATAAATAAAAGTTTAAATTTATTGAGATATAATTTGATTTTAGATAGATTTTATATTTTTTACCTATTCAGTATAATAGTGAAAGTAAAATGCCAATAATTGAATATAACGGGAAAAAACCAGAAATAAGTTCAAATTCTTATGTAAGTCCCCAAAGCACCATTATTGGGGATGTAAAGATTAAAGATAATGCAATAATTTGGCCGGGGTCCATCATTCGGGCAGAAAACTCCCCAATTGTGATCGGTGAATACTCAACAGTTTTTGATGGAGTCATGATGCTAACAAGATCTCAGAGAAGTTCCATCAATATTGGCAGATACTGTATAATTGAGTCGGGTGTTGCCTTATTAGGATGTTTTATGGAAGATTATGTACAGATAAAAGAAGGTACTCTAATCTTCGAAGAAGCCTCTATAGGTGAGGGTGTAATAATAATGAATGGGAGCCAAGTTCCTCCTGGATTAACAATCCCTGCTCGAACTGTTATGAGAGGAATTCCTGTCGAAGCAATCAGAGAACAAACCAGGAACGATGTATTAAAACAAAAGGATCGCGCCGAAAATTATTCTCAATTATTCATTAAAATAATAAATCAGCTTCCAAATGCTCAAGGCTATTTACTAACATTACCTGATTTTTTAAAGTTGTTATTAAAGAAAGAAGAATAAAAAAAAAATTAAATTATAATCAGACTAAAATATTTAACATTTTAACGAGTTCTTTATATCTTGAACGAAGTGTTACTTCAGTTACCCCTACTAAATTTGCAATCTCCTTTTGGGAAACTCTCTTATCCTTCATTTTGCAAACTAGATATAATGCTCCTGCGCATAATCCTTTCGGGTCTTTCCCTGAAGTGGAAAATTTCGAAATGAAAGATTGTAAAATTTTAATAGTGACATTCTCCGCTTCAGCATCTAAATCTAATTCTGCGATAAATCTTGGGATAAGTGAAATTGGATCAGTAGATGGAACCTTTAAATTTAATTCTCTAATTAGAGTTCTATAACATCTTCTTACATTCTTAGCGCTAATAGAAGTTTCATCTAAAATTTCCTGTAGTGTTCTGGGAATTTTCCTTTCTCTGCATGCAAAGTATAAGCAAGCAGCAACCATTCCGTTAATTGATCTTCCCCTAAGCAACTTTTTCTTGAAAGCCTCGATATAGAGTCTTATAGCTGTCTTCTTTACATGATTAGGTAAATTTAAATTACTACCGATCCTCTTCAATTCAGTTGTTGCTATTAACATATTTCGTTTATCCCAAGTCATTCGAGAATTCCATTTTGCAGCGCGTTTCAAGTCAGGACTTTTAATACTTGTTTTGTCTATTATAGTGCTCAATCCCATATCGGGTAGAAGAATTGATATAGGAGATCCAGTTCGCTCTCTACTTTCTTTTTCTTGTTTAGTAAAAGCTCTTTTACCACTATGAGAGATATCAACTATTCTTTCACTGATTACTAATCCACATTGACCACAAACAATCTCTCCCTTTTCATGGAGTGGAATAACCTTCCCCTCACATTCAGGGCATGAATTTGAATAATTACTTAAATCTGATTCTATTTCCATAATAATACCCAATTCTTATATTTAAAACAATTAAAATTCCTTATACCTAAATACTACAATTTTTAATTGAAAACTATCCCGTGCACCGATAGAAAACTGATTTTAAAAATATTTCGAACTTTTGTGACTGAAAATCGAAAATAATCTCTGATGCAAATACTATAAACATAAATAGATTATTTAAATGTTTCGCTCACCAATGGGAACTCATGGGGAATTGATGAATAATATCCCGATATTCCATTATTAATATTTATAAGAAAAATGGAAGAAATGGAGTAAAGCCAAATAAAATGCATCCTGTAACACCCGAAAATAAACATATCATTGTTCTTCTTGGATTATTGATTATCCGGTTATTGTTTATTAAATACCAAAGACTTAAAACGATGTCTAAAAAACAAGTAAGGGAAATAGAAGAAAAGCAATAGTATATGGTTTTTTCATGGGGAAGTTGAGCCATACTAATGTCTTTAATTCCATTCAAATAAAGTGGATTTATTCCGCTAAATTCTATAAAGTTAAAAATAATACGATCTGGTAAGGGATCCAAAATCCACATCAAAAAATAAGTGCCATAATTAAATAGAATTCCAAATGCAAATGAAATATAAAGAGTACCTAATATTAATCTTGATTTAGTTAATGTATCCTCCTCTTTTTCAACTTTTTTTAACCTAGGTTGAAGATAAATTCCCCTTAACCTTAATAACGTTAGAATTCCGATTGCCAGGAGGATAAAAACGAAGATATATTTTATATACTGGATAAAAATTAAGAAAAAGTCATTAAATGCAACGCACCAGTTTTCTAAGCCTAAAATTATATCATCAACTACATTTTCAAAAGATAAATCCTTTTTAATTAAGAAGAACAAAACCATTTCATAGAACTATCTAAAACTGTATATTTAAAGTCTACAAAATCAAAGATTTAGGCTAATCAACTTTAAATTAGGTTATTTTTTCACATTCGTCGTTAATAACTTTTAAAGTCGTATTGAAATCTTGCCACCAATCTTGACCCTGTTGAGCAACTAACATTGGCTCTATTTTTCTGGAATCCAAACACCTAATTTCTTCTTTATGAGCTTTAATCTTCGTTTTCCAAATCTCAGAAAAAATCCCCTGTAAATTGATTTTAACTTTTTTAATTAGTTCTTCATATGAAACTGACACATCTTCGGTTTTTTGCAGTTTTTGAAGTTGTTCAAATTTCACTTTTTCTTTTGCCCGGTTTAAATCTCCACAACTAATTTTGATCGAAAATGGTTCTTCTTTCCCCCATTTACAGAATTTCTGGATTTCACATAAGGAGCAATAAATCTCAAAACTAATCGTATAATCTTCTAATCCAACGATAGAGTAATTTAAGGTTTTGGGCATATTTCTTTCCTTATAATTTATATATAAAAAATATAACCTTTTCTCTAATATAATTTAGGTCAAAAAATTTTTTAAACACTATTTATTAATTAAATTATTCGTTAAAGAATGATTTTTTAGATTTTACCCTAAAGAGTTCTTAAATTTCCCGGTAAGGGAGAGTGGCTTAGCCTGGTATAGCGCACGGCTGATAACCGTGAGGTCGGGGGTTCGAAGCCCCCCTTTCCCATTAATTTTTCCATGATCTTATTTCCATAACCTTCATTTACATGTTGAATTATATTACTAGAGTGTAAAAGTGAAAATGAAAATTATCATTATCTCTGGAACTCCTGGTTGTGGTAAAACCTCTGTAGCAACTGAACTATCTGAGTTAGTCAATGCTCGTGTAATTTCCCTAAACGAGTTGGCAATTTCAGATGACTTTTCATTTGAATATGATCAGGAAAGGAAAACACATATAGTTGATTTTAAGATTTTTCTCCCGTATATCTTGAAGAAAATCAAACTATTGAAAAACGATAATCCCCCATTCTTAATAATAGAAAGTCATTTCTCAGACATTATCCCTAAAAAGTATATTGACTATGCTTTTATTTTGAGATGTGACCCAGATGAATTGGTTAAACGGTTACAGAAAAAGAATTATGATAAAGAAAAAGTTTCAGAAAATGTTCAATCCGAAATTATGGGAAATTGCGTGACTTTTTTAATCGAAAAAAAATTAAAAAATCCTATTTATGAAATTGACACTACGAATGTAAACATTAATTCAGTAGCTAAAACTATTAATGATATATTATTTGCTAAAATTGATGTAGAAAATTACTATTTGGGTAAAGTTGATTGGTTAAAAAAACTATTTAAAGAAGACAGGTTATCTGAGTTTTTTGATTAGCTGAAATAAAAAGTAATTGTGAAAACTGTGAAATGGGAAATAACGGATATTGATGCTTTGGGACGGATTGGAAAATTAATAATAAATGATAAGGAGATGGTTACTCCAAATTTATTCCCTGTTGTCCATCCTTACAGAAATCTACTCAATCTTTCAGATCTGAAGGACATAGGCGCTCAATGTGTTTTCACAAATGCTTACATTATTTATCAGAATTCTGAAATTCGGGATATAGTTTTAAGTAAAGGACTACATAAATATTTGAATTTTGATGGAATAATCGCCACTGATAGTGGTGCGTTTCAGAAATACATGTACAACAAGACTGATTTTGAGCTAAATGCTGAAGATATAGAAAAATTCCAGGAGGACATTGGTTCAGATTTCCCTGTAATTTTAGATGAGCCCGTCCAACCAGATGATAATTATGAAACCGCCAAAAAGAAAGTTGATTTATCAATACAACGTGCTAAAGATAATATTATTCGAAGAGTTAGCGATACTTGTCATTGGTTTGGACCCATCCATGGAGCAAAGTATATGGATTTATTAGAATTAAGTACTGTCGAAATGAGTAAATTAGATTTTGACGTTTATGCGATTGGAGGTTTAGTTAAGTCTCTCTTAAATTATCGGTTTGACTTAGTGATTAAAACTCTTTTAAGGGTCAAAGAAAATATTGTTTGGAACAAACCAGTCCATATGTTTGGGCTTGGTCTACCCCAATTCTTTTCCTTAGCTGTAGCTTGTGGATGTGATTTAATGGATTCAGCAGCCTATATCTTATTTGCTAAAGAAAATAGATATTTCACCTTATCTACCGGGACAAGGAATCTAGAAGAATTAGAGGAATTTCCGTGTCATTGTCCTATTTGCTGTGAATATAAACCTAAAGAGGTATTGAATTTCGATAGCAACCTGAGAACTGAATTACTGGCAAAACATAATTTATATTTATCTTTCTCGGAATTAAGAACAATTCGTCAAGCCATTAAAGAGGGGAATCTATGGGAACTCGTAGAACAAAGGATAAGAAATCACCCTCGCTTAGTAGATGCTTTCGGATTAGTTAAGTCAAAATTAGAACTATTTGAAAAACATGAAAATGTTTATAAACCAAAAGGGAGATTATACAGTTCCCCAGAAAGTATACATAGACCTTTACTTCATCGTTATGATTTAAGAATTAAGAATAACTATAGAGTTCCCTCTGAAGCAAAATATCTAATTCTTCTTCCAGAATTAGATGTGAAAGGTTCTCAATCACCTAGTATAAAGAGCTGGTTGGAAGAAATTGAAAACAATGCAATTATTCCAAGGGAGTCTCTTCACATTGCCTTCATTTCTGATTTTTTTGGCATCCTACCACTTGATTTGAGTTCAACTTTCCCGATGGGACAATACGAATCAATCAGTAGGTTAACAAGTAATAACAAAATCTATAATAAATTTGCCCAAAGAGTTGAGAATTTCTTCAAATTTCATGGAAATCATTATACCAAATGTAGTATATTAACTCCAGACCGGTATATTAATCAATTCAATGAGGAGATTGAATATTCAAAAAAAGAAACCATTATTAGTATATTTAATAAGTTGAAATCTAAATTAGTACTAAATTGCTCTATTTTTGAGGATATTCCAGAAATTCTGCAATTTTTCAAGGATGATTAAGAGTGCCGATTATCGAGAAAATCTATGCATGGGGTCATGAAAATATTTTATGTACTCATAGATCAACTATTGAGATTACAAAAGAAACAAATCTGACAATGAGGGGAGATTGTGTTTTAGCAGTGGGTGCATCAAAAGCATGCTTAGATCTAACTGCTGATTTCAAGCATAAGATTAAAAATGGAAAAAAGTTTAAAGTTAAATTGGAAGTAGATGATATACAAGATTTTTTTTACGGTTTTGGAAATAAAGATTTAAAGTTGTTAGATAAATCTGATGTGGTTTTTCGTAAAAGTGCTTTTATTTGTGATCGAACCGTTTTGATAAACTGCTCAAAATCATCCAAAGAATTAAGTAGGGAATTAATTAGTAAATTAGAAAATCCTGAAAAAAAAATATCTTTAACATTTGAAGTAGATGAGTAAAAGGAAAAGTAAACATAAAGGGGAAATTAACTTTCTAAAAGTGAAAAAAACCGACGGTCATTATATCATTCAAACATTAAAAGATAATTTTAAAAATGCTTCTGTTATTAACCACAAATATAAGATCTCATATGAAGACAACTTTATATTATTCCCTTTGGTAGAAAGTAAAGATATTATTGATAAATTAAAAAATAAACTAGAGGATTCCCTCACATATTATATTGTCTCTCGAGAGCCTTTAATCAGACAAAATTTCAAACATAAGTCTCTCCAAGAAGCCTTAACAGGCAAAATTCCTGATTTATTTTTTGATTTAATTCCAAAATCCTATGATATCATCGGAAATATCGCAATCCTAGAATTTGAAAAACCAGCTCAAATAGAGGATGATGAATTTAGTGAATACAGAACATTAATTGCTGAGGCCGTGATTGGTGTAAATAAAAATGTTCAATCTGTATTTGTGAAAAAAAGTGAGATTAAAGGAGATTATCGACTAAGGGAATTTGCACATTTAAGGGGTGAAAATAAATCGGAAACGATTCACAAAGAAAATAACTGTAGTTTCAAGCTTGATATAAAGCACACCTATTTTTCACCAAGATTAGTCTATGAACGACGTAGGATTTCAAATACTAAAATACAGGAAAACGAGGTCATCGTTGATATGTTTGCGGGAGTAGGACCTTTCTCAATACAGATAGCTAAACTTAATCATGTGAAAATTCATGCTTTTGATGTAAATCCGTATGCTTATAAGTACCTCAAAGAAAATATCGAGTTAAATAAACTCACAGGGACGGTCATACCATATAATACTAATGTGAGAGATTTGCTTAAGCCTTCGAACCACATTGGAAAGAAGTTATGTGGAACTGTGGATAGAGTTATAATGAATCTACCGGAACAGTCACTAAGTTTCATTGATGTGGCATGTTTTCTGTTGAAAAAATCCTGTGGGATTATACATTTTTACCAATTTTCTGAAAAACCAAACCCAATCGAAAAAACCATGGGGTATTTGAATAAAAAGTTGAATGATTTTAATTGGGTTATAACTAAAATCCAAAATTCTAAAATTGTGAAATCACATTCCCCAAAAGCAGAATTAGTTGTAATTGATTTAGGCATCAAATCTTAAATCTCTTAATTAGGCTAATATTGTTTATCCTTAGGTATTAAATCTGGATAAATCGGTTCAAATTTCGAAGTAAACACCTTCGGATTCATCCATCTCTTTTTTTGTTCTAAATAGAGCCATTCTTTTTTATATCATTTTGCATAGATAATAAGTCTTGAGTATATTTCTAAGTTCTATATGAAATTAAGATTATTCTTTAGTGAAAAACTTATAAAACATCCATTTAATTTTCCTTTTTGTAAAATGAGTTAGTTTAAATATTCGAGTGTAGAAAGAATTAGATGAACTTAATTAAAAGTAATTATCTCGCCTATTGTGTAGTCTACTTTACGATTAACATAATGAATATTTATCTTCTCATTTACTTTCCGTTATATTTTTTTGACGTGTTAAATATTAACCGCAGTGTTTTAGCATTAACACAGCTTGTCTCCAAAAGCATGTTGATAATTGCGATCTTTTTGGGCTACTTTTTTGATAGGTATGCTCATAAGAAGAAAATTATTATCTCTATTTCCGGATTGGTCCTGTTTTTTAGTTTTCTTCTATTCATTCTCCTTCGTAATATCATATTTTGGTTTGGTGTATTTCTATCAATTAGTTTAGCAACGAGAACAGTAATTCAAACCGGAATGAGTAAACTAATGTTTGAATTATTTAAATCAAATGAAGATCTTAAAAAGAATGTTATTTTAATCTCCAACGCGAGTTCCTCTCTTGGGGCATTTATACCCACAATTTTTTTTAGTATAATTGTTTTAGACTTTTATTCATTTACTCTATGGAATTCTTTTTTCCTAATTGGTTGGATAATTTCATGTCCTCTTTTATTGACTTTCTTCCTGATTAAAGACACCAGTCATAAAAATTTGAATACCCAAAATGAAGTTGAGTTAATTCCTCAGAACCAAGAAGAGTCGATAAATTCCAATTCTAATATGTGGGTAACAATCTTAGTGTATGTTTCTTATTTTCTTTTTTGGGGCAGTTATTTATTTGGATATCCATTAAGTTCTTGGATTACATCTAATTTTGGTCAGAATGCATTCAAATTTTATTCCTCTTTTTATGTTATTTTCTTTCTCTTTAATATGAGCGGATTTTTTATTGCGAAAAGAATCTACAGAAAAGGAAATGAAAAGAAAATAATAATGATGGGAATGTTTAGTGTGGTAAGTCTTTTCCTCGTTTATCCGTACATTTCTTTTCCAATCTTCTTCTTTTTATACTCAATTGAAGCTTTTATCTATGGTCTTGTAGTATCTAACTTCTTATATATTATTATTGATATTTCTAGGCAGGGAAAATATGAAAATTTAAAGTATCAAATAATGCAGAGTTCCAGTTATTTGGGTAATGCGATTTTCACTTCATTAGGTATATTTTTATCAAATGTTTTTTCTACAACATCATTAATGACGATTTCTGCATTTTTAGTTTTTCTAGCTACTGTTCCTTTGATAATTAAAGAGATTCCATATTTCTCTGCTAAGTAAAATATGAAAAAACCAGGATCTAATTACAGATGGAATCTTGGATATAGATATATAAACCTTATTTATATCAATCTTTACATCTTTAGCTAAAATCTTTCCTTAATTAAAATGGCTTCAAATTACCGTCAAACAGCGATATACTCCATTCTAAAGGCATGTAATTTTCAAGGGGTGATCAACAGAATGAAAATCTTTGGAAATTCCTTACACTAATGTCAAATTTCACAATCAAATCTTTAACCTAGAACCGTTCTACTCTCCGTTTAAATTTTTGAGGATAATGTTTAAAAAGACTACTCCTTCTTTTCTATATTTATAAAAATATTTAGTAACAAGATATGATATATGAAGAGAAGATATTTAAATGTCCTAGATGTGGAAATCTAAAAATTATTGAATATGAGAAGAGTTTTGATTGTTCAATCTGTAAAGACGAAGATGGAAAACCTTTAGAATTTGAAAAAGGGGATTATATAGCAATTAGAGACAACTCTAGTATTTTATCAACCAAGGAAAAAATAGAGATAATAAAGGTTTTTGAGAATAAGCCCGCCGAATTAGACCGCAATCGAAGGTTCTTATAAAAGTAGCTATAAAAAAATATTACACAATTTTGGTTAGAATTCTTCAAGAATAAAATTTCATTGATTTTCTAAGCGATTATTAATACCAATATAAGACTTCGCTTAAGAATTAACAAATATTTATATTTAAGAGAATACGATTAAGCGGACCTGGCAGGACTCGAACCTGCGATTTTTGGATTAGAAGTCCAACGCCATATTTACCCAATTTTTATACAAAAACCACCAGGCTTGGCTACAGGTCCTTGATGAATTTATTTAATATTTAGAATATAATATTGTCTTTAAATTTTTGTAAAGGGATTCTATTCGATTTAGGATATGAAAATATAGATAGAAAAAAAGATTAATCATGATCTAAAAAAATAATCATCAAATAGAAACAAAATAATTAATCTATAAGCTGAAAAATTCTTTTATCCTTAACAAATAATAACGTCGGTGAGATTCTGCTTAATGTAATTTACTAAATTAATAATTTATTAATACAATTCCTTTAATAAATGAAATTCTTTAATTAAATTTAAGAGAAATTATGAATTTTGTTTTTTGAATTAGTAAGTTAAAGGAGAGTATCGAATTTGTATGTAAAGCTTAAAACTAAACTTTATATCCATCAAAATATACCTTATTCTTTTAATTGGAATAAGCAACATCATAAAGACATATACTCTCAAATAACTTCTAATCGAGAAGAATTGAATAAACTAAGAATGCACTTTAAAAGAGTTTATGACGGAATAATTCCAAATAACTTATTTAATTCTCGAAACCTCCCGAGAATCTCACAATTTAAAATAAGGGGTATAAAATCTACTTTTATTAGGAGCTTTAGTAAAAAACTAATCAGATCCGATAAAATAAAATACTACGATTCAACTTCAAAATTACCCATGCATGCTCAAAAGGTTTTTGAAATTTATAGGGTAAATAGAATACCTGGAAATCCGGGACATGAACCAATACTAAAAAATATTTTAATTAAAGATAAAAACTCAATAGCAATTGAAGTTCCGGTTTGGATTGAAGCAGAAAACAAGCGGATTACAGGTCATATCGATTTAATACAAGTTGAAAACGATGTAGTTAAAGTTATTGATTATAAACCAGAAGGCAATTTTCTATTCTCTTTACCACAAGTGGCCATGTATGGATTTTTATTAAAATCTAAATTGAATATTAAAAATCTTAAATGTATTTCCTTTAATAAAGAAGAAGCTTGGGAATATGAACCTAACATATTACTTTCGGATATAAAAGATTACTTAATTTCCCAGCAAATTAATGAGAGACCTTGGGAAAACTACTTTTAAAATCTCAAAAGATTAGGTTGTTTTTTCTTTCTCTTCCGATTTTTCTTGATCTTCTTTAGACCTTAGGTATCCCTTTAATAATAAATAGCATAAAAATAAGGAAACAAACTCAACAACTAAACCGAAAAAAGTTATAACTGTACCATTATACCCGAAATATCTTAATAATATAGCTATAACTAAACCCGAAGAAGCTAATGCAAAAATGATGAACCCTTTTACAATCTCCTCAAATGAGTCTTTAATGTAACCAAGTTCTTTCTTAATCCAAGAAAATACAGAAGACATAAATAATAATCCGTGTTTTGTAATTACTTTTAAATAAATTAAATAAAGAATATTTTAATATCTTTCTTATTTTGTAGAGAAGTCTGATAACGCCATTATTCAACTTCTTACCTTTTTTTAAATTTAGAATATAATGCTTTATCTAATAATTTCCCAATTCTTTTAGCTAATTGTGTAGCAATTTCGTATCTTTCACCGTCAAGTAGATCGGGTTTATCTTTTGGAGTTTTATTAGCGCCAACTCTTTTATTTAAAACATCCAAGCTTAAATCGCTTACCAATTGCTTAATTTTTGCATAATCAGGTAAAATTATTTTGGGATCAAAAGATCTGATTTTTTCTACAGCAAAATTAAAAAACTCGCTCAGTAAATCTATGGGATCACCTTTTAATTCACTGTGAAGTTTAATATTTTCAATAGCGATCTTAGAATCTTTTTCTTGCCAATACAGTTGATTCGGATTAATACCTGGACTAGTAATTCGCATAAGTGAACCCGTAATTCTCCTTTCAATCCAATTTAATGTACTAAGTTCTTGTTTTTCACGTAGTTTCTTGGATTCTACTTCTTTCTCTTTTTCTTTTGCTTCAATTGTTAGTTCTACTTCCAATTTCCTTGTTTGTTCAACTTTTTCTAATCTCTTAACTAAGTCATAGCCAATACAATAAGATATGGGTGAGATTAGATCCGATTTTAATTTTAATGAGGCAATATCCTCGTAAATCGGACTTACATTATTCTCTAATTCAGATACGCCCTCTTTTAAGGAGGTTTCGATAAGTCGTGCTAAAATAAACCCATTAACAAGGAACGGTTGATTTGAAGCATTTAAAACAATAACTAACTCTTCTTGCCGTTTGAAGATTCGTTCAATTATTAATTCTTCTAATTTAATTCTTACCCATTCTTCTGATTCTGTAGTGCCAAATATTTTTTTCAAGGCTAAGAGGTATAAGGATCTATCATTAGACACTTTAAAAAATAACTCAATTATTCGGCTAAGCTGCCTTAAAATTTTGGATAGGATATAGAAAAAGATGTCTTTTGCGATTTCATTGATAATTTCATCAAATTCAAGAATAAATATTATGTGAGAATAATTCATTAATTTCAGTTCATTAATAAACACTTTATCAATAATTTGCTTTTTTGTTTTATAATCTTCTATATCATTTTTATTAAGTTTTTGATCACTTAGCGCTAGGATGTCAAGTTTCTTTAGATTGTATCTAGTCATATTTCTTTTTACGTTATCAGCTAAATCCTCATCTAAATTTAGTAAATAGGGAATATCAAAAACTCCGTACCTATTCAACATATAAACTATTTCATCAAAACTAGATTCATTTAAGCATTGTAAATAGTAAATAAAATCATTCGGATTCTCCTTTAATTTTCTTACCAATATGAATTTTAAATAATTAAGAATTTTTTTCTCAAACTGTTCATAGTTTATTTTTTCTTTTAGCCCATCCTCAATATTCTTTATTAAATCTTTTTTAATCTCGTTAGCAGCCTTGAATGCTTTCATTCCTGGAATAGAAATAGGAAAACGATCAAAATTATAATCCACAACATGCCTTTTAATCATTCTTACTGGCATAGCTTCAATTTGTAATTCTCTATATGACTTAAACTCAAAATCTGAACGAAGTTTGCTTATAATTCTGCTCAGTGATGCCAATTCGATAAATTTATCTTCTTTTTCTTCTGATTCCAATTTTTTTTCAATATCAACAGAGATTTCCTTAAAAGCGGAACTTTCTTCCAAAATCTCTGTCTTAACGTTATTAACTAAGCCTATAAGATCACTAATTAAGTCATAGAAATAAAATGGTGGATAATTCATTATAATTTCTTGTATTTCTTGTTCAATTCGACCCTCAATATCTTTAATCATTTTTTCTCTATCAATATCTTGGAGTTCGGGTGATCTTTCTTCAATTAATAAAGAGAGAAAACTATTTTCAAGGTCTATTATCTTATTTAGAAGGTTCACCTCTAATGAAAGTGAATTTTTTAAAAGGGTCTCTACTTCCTCAAATAGACTTTTCTTTTCATAAGATTCTAAATTTCTTGTTGAATCGAAAGTAAATTTACTTGAGTCTAAGGTACTTTTTACTCTAATCCCTAAATTATGATATATATGAATTGTGGCTGTTGCAATTAATAGATCATTAAAAGTTGTATCTTTGCTGACGAGTTCAAAGATTTTACTCATATCAGCCTCTCTTTTGAAATGGGAAATTATTAAATCAACTGTTTGAAAAAATCTAGATGTGCTTTCAACAGCAGTTGTTTTTCTCTTTACTCCACTTATCATAGCTACTTCATCCATTCCCTGTAGACTTCTTTAAAATTATCTGATAACTCAAAACGAACATTATTATGCCAAAACTTAAAATCAATTACATGAAAAAGATCTCCCTTAAATAATTCCTTTTCCTCATTAGTTAAATTATGCTTTAAGATTAAAGAAAGTGGTCTAGGGATAAGTTTTGAAAAGTATTTTAGAAAGATATTTTCCATATATTCATAATAGGTATCATTATTGTTAATACTAAAGAAATTAATCGGAACTCCTTGTTCAATTTGAAATTCGATTCTACCAGTTGCTTCTTTGATTTTGCTCTTAACATATTTTGGGAATTCTTCATTAATTCCTAAGCTTAATTCATATTGCTTGTAAAAATCAACCAATTTACCTTTTTCTTCAGCATCGGAAATTCCTGCGATATAATTGTCCAAGAATTCTAAAAATTTATTAAGTTTCTGTTCATTATTTTCGCGATCTTCAAAATATTCTAAGAAATTTGTATAAATCTCTGTTAAAGTCCAATCTCTTCTCTCTTCAATTTTTAGAAATCTTTTAGAATAATCATTTATCCACTCTAAAACATATGATTTCCATTCTAAGTTAATTCCACCTATCCTTTTCTCTAAGAAGCGATAGAATTTATTAGCGAAACTAATAGGATCTTGTATATCACTTCCGAATTCATCTTTAATAAACCGGTTAATTGTTGAGTGCCTTAAAATATAACTCAATAAGTAGTTTAACTCACTCGAGAATTTTTTAAATTTATCTAAATGAAATTTGATGAGATTGACATCCTGATCTATTTGAATTTCAGCAAAGGAAACAAGGTCTTCTATCTTCAAACGAATAGTATCAAAAAAAGTGTCAATGTTATTATTAACAAGATTACGGAACTCTACAATTACCTTTTTTTCATCAAAAGTTTTTGATAACGTGATTGATTGAACTTCTATTAAATTAAAAAGATGATCTGTAAATTTCTGTATTAAATTTAATCCTAAAATCTTTGCCGGTTTTTGTTCTTTATTAAATTGAATCTTAAGATTTTCTATTAATTCAATTGTTAGTGTTCTTAATCGACGACGAGAAAGATATGCAGGAAAGGCTCTTCTAATCATGTCTAAGCTTCTTTTTACAATTTCTGAAAAATAATTAAATACCGATTTTAATTCTGAAATCCTTAAATTCTCCTTTTGAATAACGGATTGATTAATAAACTTAATTATGATTTCACATATTTCTTTAAAATCCTCATTCTCTAAATTTCCTTTATTTGTGATAAAAAGAGTGTAGTTTTCTAATAACAATGATAAATTTCCCATTTCCCCTGAAGCTAGAAAATCATATGAGTACTCCATAAATTTGTTTAAATAACTCTCTAAGGCTAATAAAATCCTAGAGGTTCGAGAGATTAACCATTCTCCAGTTTGAGGTTCTTTGGAAACATCAATCTCATATCGGATATTTCTAATAATATACTTTACTAATACATCTTGATATTCATCCAATGTTCCCATATTTGCTAAATTAATAAGACTTGATCCAAGGTTTAGTGTCTTATCAACTATGAAATTCGCACTAGGTTCAGAGATCGAATATTTGAGATGCTCCAGTGCCTCTTGACCCTCAAAAGGCATTTTAACTTTTTCGTATCTGCTATTTAATAAATTAATTTCAATAGGTTTTTTATACCTTAAAATTTCTACATCTGATATGATTCTCGCATAAGTGTTTAACATTTCCTTTTCTGTTGGGAGTGATGTACTTAACCCAATCAATTTTTTATTCCATTTATCTTCGATTAAATCCCCAAAAAGTTTTTTACTGAACCTTGAAGCGAACTTGTTATAGAATATTTGTTTATTAATGTTAGAAAGATCAGGTCGATCCGCAAATTCTTCAACTTCATAAAAAAGCTTGCTTATATTATTCATCGATTTATTTGATTTATGAACATCCAAATACCCAGTTTCTGGTTTTAAAGCAAGGAGCAAACTTTCACATTCTTTAAACTCTCCGGGGATAAATATCATTGATTTAGGGAAAATCTGTGTTTTAGCAGCTTTTTCATCAAGATTATATAAATCAAATTCAATACTAAACACCTCTGCTCCTGTGTAATCCCTCAATATTGCATTGTACATAGCTAAATATTTTATAACCTCTTGTGAGAGTTCATTGATTTTTTCTCTTGTTAATCTCCCAGGACCAATAACATCTCCCGCAATAAGATCATTTGGGGATGAGTATCCAAAAATTAAAGAGAATTGGTAATTAATAGATTCTCGTGTAGTAATCATAATTTCTGTAATAACAAATATTAGTTTCTTATTCTAAAAACTAATAGTAATTAATCTTTTTAAATGAATTTAAACAAAATTTTGGGATTATTTTAAATTTTTTTAAGTTTATATACTATTAAAATTTGCTTTTGATTGATAAGTTGTTATAACACATAGATCTCCTTAATAAATCCTCCTTTTTAATCTGCTTTTCTCACATAATATAAAAATAAAAATATAATAAGTAAAATTATTATTATAATTATAATAATTTATAAAAATTCCTTCAACCATTAAAGGTGTAGGCTTATACAGTTTGGATCCGATTTAGGAATAAATCAAGAAGACATAGAGAAAATTAGTCCTCAAATTACGTTTATAACATCTAATGCAGATATTGAAGCGATTGCGCTAGTAAGTTCTGAAGGCTACCAGATCGCATTTTCCGCATTACCCCAGTATCAAGTAGATGGAGATCAATTTTGCGGACTTGCAAGTGCATTATTAATGACAGGTAGATCTACAATTCAAACATTATTTCAGGAGGATTTAAGCGAAGTCATTGTTAGGGCAGAAAATGGCTATATTATCATTACTAACGCCGGAAGGTTAGTTATAGTATGTGCGGGGACGATTATCGACACCTTGATGAAATCTGTAAAAGTCATGCGCATTGCCGCTAAGAATCTTTATAAAATATTCGAGGATAGATAGAACTTCTTTTTAGTAATTTTTTATATACACAAAATTCTAACTCCTTTAAACATTGTTGATAGGTATCTAGCATCTATTTTTGAATATTATAAAAATATCAAATGAAAAAAGTTAACTTTTTAAGCCATAGAATAAGATAATCAATATAATTAAAATATCCTTAAAGTAATGTCCTATGACACGAGCTAAAAACCTTATGTGGTGTTGGCAGTGGCCTTGGCGTGGCGATAACGCCTTAGCATAGGACTTGACTTAATGTAAACTTACTTCTTTTCTTGGTTTTACCTTTTCATAAATCAACTTTATATCTTTGATGTGCATTAATCTATTGATATCCAATAATTTAATGATACACATTTAATATAAAGAAACAATAATATGTGTTAAAGAAAATGACAGATTATTTTAAAGCAAGGATAAGCTTGGAACCAAGTGAGGTTCCAAAGGAATGGATAAATATAATACCCGATTTACCAACTCCTATGACGCCTTTGGTTAATCCAATGGATGGAAAACCTGCTCCGCCAGAAATGGCGTTTGCTATTTTTCCCAAAGAATGTGTATTGCAAGAAGTTTCACAAGAGAGAACAATTCCTATCCCAAATGAGTTAAGAGAGATTTATGCTAAAACGTATAGACCAACACCTCTCCATCGCGCTTTAGGTTTAGAACGGGAATTAGGAATAGAAGGAGATAACATAAAAATCTTTTATAAGAATGAATCAACATCTCCTACTGGATCACATAAACCTAATACAGCTATAGCTCAAGCATTTTATGCCAAGAAAGATGGGCTAGAAGAATTAGTTACTGAAACTGGTGCAGGACAATGGGGTTCAGGTTTAGCCTATGGATGTAATTTATTTGACATCAAATGTACAGTTTACATGGTAAGAGCAAGTTTTATACAAAAACCAGGAAGAAAAATCTTAATGAGATCCTATGGTGCCGAAGTACACGCAAGTCCTTCAAGGTTTACGGAATCTGGAAAACTATTTTTAGGAAAAGATCCTGATCATCCTGGGAGCCTAGGAGTTGCAATCTCAGAAGCTATTGAACATAGTATGAGTAGTGATAAAATCAGGTATTCTTTAGGAAGCGTGGTTAATTTTGTGCTTTTACATCAAACGGTTATTGGACAAGAAGCAAAGATACAATTGAATAAAGTGGGAATTGATAATCCAGATATAATAATTGGTTGTATGGGTGGTGGATCTAACTTCGCGGGATTAATGATTCCTTTTGCCAGAGACAAATTGACTGGAGTTAACTCAGAAATAGAGATTATTGGAGTAGAACCACGAGCATGCCCTAGTGTTTGTAAGGGAGAATATCGCTGGGATTTTGGAGATGCCGCAATGAAAGGACCTATCGCAAAAATGCACACCTTAGGTCATACGTTTATTCCTAGTCCGATTCATGCGGGGGGATTAAGATATCATGGAATTGCTCCTATTGTTTCAATTTTGTATAATAGTAAGATAATTTCTGCTGTTATGCATCATCAAACAGAAGTTATTAAAGCGGGAATCCAATTTGCAAAAACAGAAGGTATTCTCCCTGCACCTGAAACAGCTCATGCGATAAAAGAAGCCATCGATCAAGCTATAAAAGCTAAAGAAAACAACGAAAAGAAAGTAATTCTTTTTAATTTTAGTGGTCATGGATATTTTGATTTACTAGCTTATAAAGAGTATATGACAGGTGCATTAGAGAACTATGAATTACCAACTGAAAGCATCAAAAAAGCACTAGAATCCGAAGAAATGCCAAATATCAATGAATCAGAATTTTAATTCAATACTATCTCTTTTTTTTTTAATTTTTTTATAAAATTTTGATATAGAGAAAATCTTAAAATTTAGGAATGCTTAAAATATTAAAATTTAATGAGTTTGGTTATTAGTGAATATAACTTCGGTTATAATTATATGTTTTCTTTATTCTTATGGCTTAATTCTGCTTTATATCACTTGTTTAACAAGAAAGAAAGGTGATAAAGGAGCGTTCATTAATAATGCAGCAAATTCTATAGTTTTCATAATTTCAATTACCATAAATTTAATTCTTATTAATATAATAAATCCTCTCAGCGCTCAATTTGTAGCTTTTCCGTTTGATTTCTTAATGGTTGGTTTTATTATTTTATTCATTCCACTTTTTTATATTCTAGTAGTTAAAGAAAAGAGGAATGTTAATAAAGGAAAGAGTTCAATAGAGGATTTTAGCCCTAGGGCAACAAATTTGCCATTAAAATATGATATATATAGAAAATTAACTCATTTAGTTGTTCTTGGCATCATTTTTTTCTATTTTACTCTCGGATTTCTAATTCAAAATTTTTTCATTTATATTTTAGATTTCTTGCCAAATTTTTTTATTAATATGTTTGACATTGGTGATAATATAATGATTTTTACCCAAAACTTAGTGGTTTTCTTGGTAGGGGTGTCTCTAATAGGATTGCTAACGGCAGATTTTATTAGAATTCTAAAACCAAAATATTACCCCCTAAAGGTAGTAAATCAGATATTGAAGAAAAAAGAATTATATATGAGATTTGGGCCCCATATTTCTATGAGCATTGGTTGTTTTTCAATAATTCTTCTTTATGGTTTAATTCAACCCATTGGTCCAATGATAATTTGTACATCAATGGCTATGGCAGTATTAGGGGATACATCATCTAATTTGATTGGTAGGGTAATAGGGAAGAAAAAAATCCGAAATACTGAAAAAACTTTTGAAGGTTTAATTGCTGGCGTCGTTGTAGCCTTTATATTTGGGCTTATCATTTTGGGCTTGTTGCAAAATTATTATTTGCTTGGAAACTTTGGATTATTTTTTATTCCGTTGCTAGGCTCTATTATTATTGGTTTAATCGATTACTTAGATCTTGAAATTGATGATAACCTCTCTTATATTTTTATCATTTCAACAGTATTATTTTTTAGTACCATTTGGATATTCTAAACCAAGGTAATTAAGTAGGAATTAACAAAACATTTTTCAATTAAGCTGATTTAAATTATGAAAATGATGGAAGAAAAATTAAAAATAGTAAAAATTACGAAAGGGACCGTTATCGATCATATTGATGCGGGTTATGCTTTAACAATTCTAAATCTAACAGGTCTTGATGAAGTTAAAAATTTAATAACTATAGGTGTTAATGTCTCTTCTAAGAAATTTAACACTAAAGACATCATCAAAATCGAGAACGTATTTCTAAATGAAACTCAAATGCAACAAATTTCAATACTCTCCCCAAATGCTACTATCTCTTTAATTGAAGACAATAAGGTGATTGAGAAAAAAAAGGTAAAATTACCAAATATAATAAAAAAACTTATACTTTGTGTTAATCAAACCTGTATTTCAAATTCAGATGAACCAATATCAACCGAGTTTAAAGTTCTTGTAGAAAAACCGTTAAAAATTCAGTGTATCTATTGTGAACGTATTTATATATTAGAAGAAATAGTATTCACCTCTAAAGAAAAAAAGGAAAAAATTGTCAAACAGCGCATTCTATGATGAGGAATTATTCAAAAGTTATTAGATAAATAACTCTAGTATTGAAGAGAAATCTGGAATAAAAAATAGTATTGTGTGAATAAAAACACCACATATCATAAACATAAAGAAAAATATCCCTATACCAGGTAATAATATCTTCTTCCAGTTCCATTCTTCTTTATCATATTCATATTTTAAAATGAAAAAGCTTACGATAAAAGGAAAGAGAAACCACCATATTAACATCCATAAAAATAAAAACCATCCGATTAATCCAAAAATTAATCTCCCAATAATAGCACTTAAAGCACCAGTTATAGCTCTGATCCAATAAAGTTTTGTTTCTTTTTCTAGTCGCAGATCTAATTCTGTTGCAGGAGCTTTTACTATTTTTTCTTCCTTAGTTGTTTTTTTTTTAAATTCTTTCTGTTTCTCCTTTATTAACTTCAACCTTCTTTTTCTAATATCCACTTTCTTACGCTTTCCCATATTACTAATATAAATATTATTTACTATAAAAATAATTATATATCTTGATAAACTAAAAACTAGACAAAATATGATTAAAATCGCTAAAGAGTTCTCTAATTTCGATGTATTCGCAATCGTAAAAGAATTAGACACACTCCTAATTAATGGTTCAATTTCTAATATCTACGAAGTTCAAGATTTACTTATCCTAAAAATTAATACCAATTTTGGGAAAAAAAATTTAATTATTAAAAAAGATTCTCGGATAAATTTAACTGAATATGATTATCCGATACCAGATTTCCCTAACCAGTATATCAGAACTTTAAGAAAGTTACTCAAAAATAGAAGAATAATTAATGTCACTCAATATAAATTTGATAGAATAATAATAATAGAGTTAACTAATAGAGAGGAAGGATCATGGAAATTCGTGATTGAGTTGTTTAATAAAGGGAATTTTCTACTTTTAGATGAAAATAACACGATTATTGTCGCAAAAAAATATCGGAAATTTAGAGACAGAAGTATACTTCCTAAGAAAGAGTACGTTTTTCCCAAATCCAATGAAAAAGATTTCTTTACTTTAGATAAAGAAGATTTTAAAGCCTTTTTTGAAAATTCTGAAAACGAAATTGTAAGAGAAATATCAAGAAAATTAAAACTTTCTGGATTACATAGCGAGGAATTATGTTTTAGAGCGAATATAAATAAAAAAGAACTCGGGAAAAATCTGAATGATGATGATTTCACCAAGTTATATCAATCATTTAAAAGAATTAGAAATGAAATATTATTTGGATTAATTAAGGCTTATATAGTTTTTAATGAACAAGAATGTGAAATCGCTGTTTTACCATTTGAAATGGAGATATTAAAAGATTATAAAAAAAAAGAATTTCCTTCTTTTAATGAAGCTGTTGATGATTTTTATTCTAAAATCGATTATGAATCAATAAAAAATCCAAAAGACAAAAAAATTGAAGAGATGATTAAAAACCAGCAAAAAATATTAATTAATCAACAGGAATATCTTGAGGAACTTAAATTAAAAAAGAAAAAGTATTATGAACTAGGAGATTTTCTATATAATAATTTCAATAAATTTGAGAAGTTAATTTCAGTGATATTAGATGCGAGAACAAAAGAATACACTTGGGAAGAAATTAATAACAAGTTAGCAAAAGCAAAGAATGAAAAGTTGGATGGCGCAGAATTTTTTAATAAGATCAACCCCTCTACTAACCAACTCTTAATTAACATAAAGAATAATGATGTATATTTAGATTTAAGAAAATCTATTGGAGAAAACACAAATCAAATTTATACTAAAGGGAAAAAGGCTGAAAAGAAAATAATAGGAACAGTTTCAGCGATAAAGAAAACCGAAGACAAAATTAACAATCTGAAACTTGAAAAGGATTCTATAGAAATGGGGGTTGACTTCCTTGTTAAAAAACCAAGTAAAAAATGGTATGAAAAATTCAGATGGTTTAACTCATCAGATGGGTTTTTAATTATAGGCGGGAGAGATGCTGCTACTAATGAAATTATTTTCAAGAAATATTTGGATCCCTATGATTTAGTTTTCCATACTAACTTCCCGGGTTCACCCTTAGTAATTATTAAGAATCCCGAAAATAAGGAAATTCCCCCCACAACTGTTGAAGAAACTGCAGTATTTGTCGCGAGTTTCTCACGAGCTTGGAAGGAAAATTGGGGTGTGGTTGATACGTTCTATATACAACCCAACCAAATTACGAGATCTCCCCCATCGGGAGAATATCTACAGAAAGGTTCATTTATAATTTCTGGGAAAAAGACTTTTATAAAGAATGTAAAAACTGAACTGACGATTGGTCTAAATCTTATTGAATTAAAAATGGGTGGAAATAACCAAAATCAGGGCTATTTTCCCATGATTATTTGTGGTCCAGAAACGGCAATTAAGAAACAAGCAAAGAAGAATATAACAATAATACCAACCAAATCAAAAAATTTCACAAAAGGAAAACTAGCTAAAGAATTAAAATCTAATTTTCTTAGAGATATAGATAAAGAATTGAAGAAATGGGTAGAATTACTCTCTATTGATGAAATTCTTTTATTTCTCCCAAATGGATTCTCAATGATTAAGCAATAATATTAAGCAAGTTTCATTTTAATTTTTCTAATATTTTTATAATCATCAAATAATATACCATCAATTCCTTTACTAATTAAGTGCTTTATTTCGCTAATGGGATTTTCATAACCAAGGAAATCCCAAGACAGAGCCGTTATATTGTTTTTATGGCATTTTTCAATGAATTTTTGTGATATTAAATTTGACTTTAAACTTACCATATCAAATTTAATTTTTTTTTTAATATTCATTCTCATATCCAAAAATTCTGGTAGGGATAAACCTAAACCTTTTGATATATTAAAACAGATTCTAATGAATGGAATTTTACTCTTAATCTCTAATAAACCATGTAAGTGCCTTCCACTAATAATTATATCTGAGACTAATTTTTTTGCTTTAATAATTTCTACAACAGAATCAATTAAATCTTCTTCTTTTAATTCAATCATAAAATTAATTTTTCCGTTGAATTCGTCTAAGACTTCTGTTAGTAAAGGGATAGTATTTTGATGAATTACGGTTTTGAAAGCTATAATTTCATTATAAGTAAAATCTTTTAAAAGGCCTGATCCATTAGTAGTTCTATTTAGATTAGAATCATGCAATACTACCAGTTTCTTATCTTTAGTTTTTCGTACGTCAAACTCAATGTATGTTGCTCCATACTCCATAGCTTTTTTAAAAGCCAAAATTGTATTTTCATCAAATTTTCTCCTTGTTCCTCGATGCCCGATGAAAAGAAAGCTCTCAGTCATTTTACTACTTTTTTATTTTTCTTGGACAAAATACAAATAAATTAGAATTAATAAGAGTCCTAAAAATGTAGAAATAAAAACGATATAACTCAACAAAGTCTGTCCTAAAGAAAGAATAAAAAGTAAAAGGAATTCTTTCCAATCTACTGGTTTTCCTGTCATTTCCTTATAATTTCCGATACTTATCATCATAAATAGGAAAAAAAGGAGGATTGAAAAAACTTTTATTACAATATCTATAATATCAAAAACTAGATTTATTCCTATAAAAATAGAAATTATTCCAGTATTAAACAAAAATGAAACTATAGCAAAGATTAAACTAAGAGCAGTAGAAATCACAACTGTTCTATAAGCAAATTTGTCATCAGATCTTCTTCTTGTATTCGATTTTTGGTCTTTAGTTTGGACCTTAGGGATTTTTGACATATTACGTTCTTAATCTTTCCATTTTTTCTTTTAATTTGAAAATTTTGTAGATATAATATCCAGATAGAATTCCAATAATACTAAAAACGACCGTTGATAAAACCTGAAGGATTACATCAATAAGTAATTGTTCTTCTTCTGAAGGCTCTAAAACATTGATAAGAATTATCTCACTTTTTATAATCCCATCTGGATATGAGGATGTTTTTCCGTAAGTAATATTGAATGCGTAACTGTTTCCATATTCTAATACCGCATCTTCTTCATATCCCTCTCCAATTGGTTGTTCAATCGGAATAGAAAACTCGTAAACTGAAAGTTTTCCATCTAGTTTCCCAGCCCCTTCACCATGATAATTTGTATCATTTAAAAACGAACTATCATTAATAAAATAATCAAGGTAAACGAACTGATCAGTTTCAATATCAGAGAATTGAACAATTTTTGCATCAATAAAATCTTCTTGATTTTCTGAAGAACTATTAGAAATTAAAAGACCAATAAATTCTGTAGAATTATGAGCACCTATAGCTAAATCAACTTGAACAGAGATAAAAAGCTCTGAATTATCTTGCATAACCCATAAATCGATTGGTAAATCTGTTAGATTTATATGAGTTTTAAATGCTTTTTTCCATTCATCTGTAGAATCATCAATTTCTCCATCAACAATCGGAGCATCTCCAAATTCAGCATCAATTTCCTCAATAGCACCATAACCATTGATCATGAATAAAGATGATACTAGTAAAAGATTAATTAATATAATCCCGCTTATTAAAGAGTAACCTATTTTTTTCAAAGTAAAAATATGTTGCTTGTATAGTATTGTTGAATATTAAAATTGATAATTAAAATTTCATTTAATATTTTTCCTTCCTTCTTTCAATAAAAATTCATATTTAACTAGATTAAAATAAAAGAAGAAAAAATAAAAAGAATTTAATTCTCCTTTGAATTATTTTAGATGTGTAGGTAAGAAAACAATGCAGTTAAACTTATTGAGATAAGTAATAATATAGTTGACCAAACGTTTAACTTCCCGTTTTGCTTCAGATAAATTCTTGTTATTATATTCGGCATAAGTTTTGGGTCCTATAGCAATAAGAACACCGCTAAGATCTTTTTCTCTTTTAATAAAGAACCAAAATGGCATCTTTTTTTCATTATCTTTAATAATTAGAAGCATCCAAGGATTTAATGTCCAATCGGATTCATCAGGACCTAAAACTTTGTCTATTGCTTTATTCGTTATATATTTTTTAGTCATCTTTATTGATTTATTAAGGGCATTAAAAAAACTCCTTTTTAGTTTTAGATAACCCCCAAAATAAGTTTTCGCGTCAAAGAGCTCAAGTTCTTTACCTGTTCCATCTGCAAACTTTAAAAAAATCTTCCAAAGACTCATGATTAAGAATTTTTTTTTTTATATTAGTCCAATTTCTTCTATTTTTACTTTTTTAAATATATTTTTTATCTTCTCAAGTGAGGTTTTTAAATTTTCACTTTTTTTTTCTGAAAATCTCAAATTTAAGTAACACTCATAAAGTAACTGGTTTTTTATTTTTAAAAATCCTGATGTATGAATAACTTGAAATTTCTGCAGTATTTTAGAGATCTCTTTTAAACTCTTTTTTGATAGCTTTAAACTACATAGACTAACTTTTATAATTTTATCTTTATTTATTGGATAAATTGCTAACTTAATCGAATTTTCAATGAATGATTGAACAATTAGGAGATATTTACACTCATTTAAACTTTTAAATGATGTGATCGGAATTTTTAAATTTGCATATGTAAATTCATCTATTTGTTGAATATAAGCATTTGTTATGTTTGACTTTTCCATTTTATATTAGACTGATATTTTTGATATGTTATTATTTTAATCGTTTTTTAAAAGAGGTTGTTTTCTTTTAAAGACCTAATTGTCCCAGAGGTCTTTACTGGGGATATAATTACTCTTTTTCCATCGATTTCCTGTATGAGCGTTAAAGCTGTAATAATAATTTCTTTTGTTTCATGAGCACATCTAATAATCCCATAATTTTCCTGTGGATTGAGTTCTACTAACCATAATCCAATTTTATTTGCTCCTTTCATTCCAAAATATCGCCATATAGATTTCCATATAGATTTCAAAATGACATTTTGATCGAGAAATAAATCTCTCTCTTTAATTATTTTAAAATTAATATATCTTGATTTCTCATTTTTAACGATTTTATATCCCCTCTTATATTAATTTTACTCCCGGCTCAATTATTGCATCATTTTGATCTTTACTTTTTTTAATCAAGATTTGGGGATTTATTATGTAAGCTCTTTTTGCCAAATTCATTGGGATTCCTAAGAGTGAATTACAAATGCTTAACAACGCTCTAGGATGTCTAAAATCATACAAATCCGTAAAATTTCCACTTATTATCCAATTTGCCTTTAATTTTAATGCTAGTTGTGTGAATTTGAATAAATTTCTAAAATTTTTAGATTGTACTGCTTTATTTCTTACCATGATTGGTGCTAATGAAAATTCAATAAATGAATTATTTTGTTTTGTTAAGGAGATAACTCCTGGGGTGAGTGTTTTAATAATTTCTGGATCAGAAAAGGAAACTATGTCAACCCTTGAATCTTTTGCTGATTGTAATTGAACCTCCTTATTTGAAGATTCTATTGATAAAATATCTGTAAAATTACCATACTTCTTAATCTTTGCCCTAAAATCTTCAATTCTATTTACTCTTAAATTAATTCTAAAGAAAACATTAACTTTTGATATATTTTGTACTCTTTTTCTAAAATCTGAGGGAACTATTTCTATCCCATTCTTAGGTTCAAAGATAATATTCCTTATGCCTAATTTCTCACAAATATCTATCCTTTTTTCAATTTCGTTAAAATCTTTGCTATCTACAGGAATTCTTGATTCAAAATATGTCAAAAAATGTAATTACATCTCCAAGATGGCTTTATAATATTTAATTATTTAGTGTTTTTTAAAAATAAAAAAATTTCTTTATACTAAATATTCAAAATATTAATTCCTTAAAAATAAGGGCTTTCGTCATTTAAAAAAGAGATGTTAAAAGATGTAATTAAAATCGTCAGAGTTATACATTAATTATTTAAAAAAAGAAGGTTACAAATCTAAATAACTGTTAAATAGTTATAGGATGATATAAAATATATGGTAGAATTTAAATTACCCAAATTTGATCAAATTGGAATAGTAGTAAGGGATATTGAGAAATCTGCTAAATTAATAAGTTCTATCCTTGACTTTAAAGTAAAATTAAACATAGTAGAACAAACTACAAAGGTAATATACAAAGGAATGGAAGCTTCTTTTAAAATGAAAAAAATTATGCAAAAATTTGATGGAAAACAGTTTGAGATTGTTGAAGTCCTGGAATCTACAGGAAATCATTTATATTTGGAATATCTTAAAGAAGGAAAACAAGGATTACACCACTTAGGGGTATATACTAAGGATGTAAAACCAATATTAGACTATTATGAAAATAACTTAGGAATTGAAGTTATTCAAAGAGGGGAAGCCGGAAAAGTGAATTTTTATTATTTAAATACTCTGGAAGTGTTAGGGTTTTACCTAGAATTAATTGTATTTTAATAGATAATAAAGTTTATTTTAAATTTGCTATAAGGTTAAGTATGTCTAATCAATTAATAAACGGTGGGGATTTAACTGTCAAATGCCTTTTAAAAGAAGGAGTTACAAAAATTTTTGGTATAGTCGGTGGGGAGTTATTAAGAATATATGATGCCATTGAGAGGTGGGGTCATGAAGAAGGTATTGAAACAGTTATGGTAAGGCATGAACAGGCTGGTGGTCACATGGCAGATGCTTGGGCTAGAGCAACAGGAGGAATCGGTGTTTGTTTAGGGACCGTTGGACCCGGTGTAACTCACCTTGTTCCCGCTGTGGCTACGGCTAATGCGGATTCTATCCCATTACTAGTGATTGGTGCTCAAATTGGTAGGATGTTTGAAGATACAGGAATCCTACAAGGAGGGATAGACCAGATTGCTCTAATGAAACCTATAACTAAAGCACAAATTCAAATAGAGGAACCGGATGAAATACCACGAGCACTTCAAAAAGCAATAAAAATTGCATTATCTGGAAGAATGGGTCCAGTTTACGTTGACTTCAGGGAGACTGCTTTAGTGCGAGAAGCTTCTGAGGAAGGTATTAAAAATATTTTAAATCCGGAAGAATATAGACCTTTAAATAGACCTAATGGATCCCCAAAAGATATTAAACAGGCTGTAAAAATTCTGGAAAATGCAAAAAACCCAATAATCGTAGCAGGTGGAGGAGTAATTGCTTCAGAGGCTTCAAATGAATTAAAAATCTTATCAGAGACATACTTAATCCCAACTGGGACGACCATTAACGGAATTGGATCAGTTGGTAGTGATTTAAAGACCTTTTTAGACTCTTATTTAATTAATAGCTCATATCGCACAGCCGCCACTGAAGCGGATGTAGTCTTATCATTAGGGTGTAAATGGGACTATTCAATAGTTTATGGTGCACCACCTATTTGGAATCAAGATCAAAAAATAATTCAAGTTGATATTGATCCTAAAGAGATTGGTAAAAATAGGGCAATATCAGTGGGAATTATTGGTGATTGTAAGGCAGTAATTAACCAATTACTGCACGAAATGGAGAAAAATCTCCCAAAAAATAAATTAACTGAATGGGCGGAATGGAATGACTATCTACAAGATATCCGAAGAACCCAACTATCAGATAATCTTAAAATATTAAAGTCTAAAAAAATACCAATGAAACCCGAAAGACTTGTGCATGAACTTTTTGACTTCATTCCTGAAGATACACAAATAGTACTCGATGGTGGTGATATAGTCGTTTTTTCCTATAAATTTATAAACCACAAACCAAGACCTCCAAGATCGACATTTTTCCCAATTTCAATGGGTCATTTAGGTGTTGGAATACCTTATGCAATTGGTGTAAAAATGGCTAAACCAGATAAGTTAGTTGTCTGTTTAACCGGAGATGGAAGTTTTATGTTTAATATCCAAGAATTAGAAACAGCAGTAAGATTAAAACTGCCTATCATTATAGTTATTGCTAATAATTGCGCTTGGGGTATGATAAAGAGCTATCAGAAAAACAGCTTTAGGAAAAGATATTGTGATGTAGATTTTCCTCCTATTAATTATTCAGAAATAGCAAAAGGTTTTGGATGTTATGCTGAAAAAATTGAAAAGCCAGAAGATATTAGACCTGCAATCCAAAGGGCCATAGATTCTAAAAAACCAGCAGTTATTGATGTTGATATCGCATTTGAAACCCCCACACCGATGAGATTCTTAGCTCAATATAAAAAGAATAAGGGACTTTTTGGAGAATAATAATCATATCAAATTAATTGGTGTTTGAAAAAATGAGTGAAAAATTTTTAGAAGGAAAAGTAGCCTTAGTTACAGGTGCAGGTAGTGGATTTGGCCGCGAGATGGCAATAAATTTTGCAAAGAACGGGGCGGATTTAGTTTTAAACGATGTTCATTTAGATAGTATAAAAGAGACTCGTGATATAATTCTAAAATCACATAAAGTCGAAATAATATTAGCAGAAGCAGACATCTCTGACGAAGAACAGGTTGATACCATGAGTAAAAATGTTTTTCAGCAATTTGATAATGTTTTTATACTAGTTAACAATGCCGGAATAAGAGGAGGTTCGTCATCTTTAAAAACTAAGATTAAAGACTATGATATGGTCATGAATGTAAATGTAAAAGGTGCATGGAACGTAACAAAAGCCTTCTATAAAAAAATGAGACGGCAGAAATTCAAACCATTAGCTGGGAAAATAATCAATATAACATCATGCGCAGGCACAGAAAGCGGATTGAATCCATTTATTGGGATTTATAGTGTGAGTAAAGCTGCTCTTATAGCTTTTACAAAACTTTGGGCTCTTGAATTAGGATCATCTAATATTACAGTTAACGCAATTTGCCCCGGTATTTTTCTCACCCCAATTTACAACAATGATCCAGATTTCATTAGAGAATGGATAAAAATGAGGAATGTGAAAATTCCATTAGATCAAATTGGGGAAACTAGACAAGTTGCTGATGTGGCATTATTTTTAGCCTCACCAGCTTCAGATTATATTACGGGACAAAATATTATTATTGATGGTGGAATGACACTTTCAATTAATAAGTTGTAAAGAAATTTTCCATAATTACACTCCATTTTTTTAATGATTTTTTCTTGTAACTTGTTTTTCTCTGTAAAATAGAATGGCTTTATATAATTTATGTAAGAAATTATTTTGCACTCTCAAAATCTTGAGTATAATTCAGAAATTAAAAAATATCGGTGTAAAATACTATGCCACATAGTGGGGATGTAGTTCCGTAAAATTTTCTAAAGGAAAATAATTATTTTTATTCTTTTTTATTTATTGAATTTCTTAAATATCTATCAAGAATTAATAAGAATCCAAAATAACCATCAACATTCTAACCTTAAATATACTAGATAACCTTTTACTATAATTCGTTAAGTTATTTTTCGAATAGGTCTGATGGTAAAAATTGTTCAGATATTAATCTTTGGAAATGTTTTGGGGAGGGTCGATTTCCATATTTTTCAGTGATAAGCCGTTCTCCTTGGTAAATTAATATATATGGCGCCCAAAGCTCATCTGAAATAAAATCCATCATTGAATTAAAACCCTCATCAGGAATTACTTTAAAATTCTTAGTATAACTTATCAGTTTATCATCGTTCCATCCATCAACATACTTATGATAAGCTAAATTACTTTCAAATTTCCTAAATCCTTCTCTAATTTCTTTTTGACCAATTAAAATCTCTAAAGAATCTTCTTCTTTCGGAGAGGGTAAGAAGTTTTCTAATAAGATTTTCGAACTTTCTCCAGTTCTAAATATTACCGATTCCGCTAATACCCCAATACCCTCCGAAATGACTATCTCAGGTGTATAAATTAGAAGAATAGAGCTTTCAAAATAACCCTTATCATGAAATAAATATTTTTGTTTAACGGATCTTTCTGTATGGTGTCCAGGATACACCTCGTGACACACATACTTCAATAAATTAGGCCAATAATGAATTTTCTCAATATTTATTTCAATTCTCGATAAAAAATTTCCCAAATACCAACAATACATTAACCAGCTCTGATTCATGACTTCAGTTACTTCTACCTTTTCATTATCCGGTAACAATCCTGGAAAAATCTTTTGGGTTTGTTTTCGTGCAATTTTGAGCGCTTCTAAGAATTTACTTCTTAAGATTTTAGGGGGTATCTTCCTCTTATTAACATATCTTTTTATGCGGTTAGGTAAAGGTCCCTTTCCAAGATATAATTTATCTGCTTTTATTGAAAGATCATAAAAGAAATCATCATCATACAAAACTGGTTTAAAATCAAATAGATCCTCAACTAGTTTTAAGTAGGGGATGCTTTCACCATCTAATTTTCTTAAAATTGTTTTAATTGCATATAGATTCTTCTGTAAAAACTTAAGACGATGTTCTTCAAATCCTTCATCTCTTATATTTTCTAAGAGATTTTTACAATCACTTAAAAGTCTTTTAGGAGAAAATTTCTTTTCGAGATCTACTGCTCTTTTTAGTTCTAAGGGTCCATAATAATGCTCAACATAACCATTAATATGTTTGTTAATTCTCAGCCCTAAACTAAGGTAATTTTTCGCAAAATTATCTAAATCTATGCCTAAACGTAAATCTTCAAATGACGTCTTTTGTCGCCTAAGATTCTTATTATTCCTTCATTTTTAAAATTTTATTTCAGTTTAATATAAACAGGCAGTCAAATTATGATCTGAAATTGAATTATCTTAAAATAATAAAATCAGCATCAAAACTAGTGAATTTATGATAATTACATTGCCTAAATTTATTTTCCACGACCTTTATTTGCTCGAATACTAGGTCGAGTTTTTTCAGATCCCCATCCTTTTTTATGTAAACCTCTCGATCTCTTTCCAGCAGATGTTAAACCTCTAGTAACTCTCTTCTTATGTTGAGGTTCAATGATCCAATTTATTTTAGGATCTGATTTAATCACAGGATGCGATGGATCAACTAAAATAACTTCATAGTACCAATGTCTTCCATCAGAGTATATTTTATAGCTGTTAAGAACCTCCATGTTTGGATACTTTCTCTGAACTCTCTCTTCAGCAATCCATTGTAGATTTTTTCCTGTAGTATATCTTGAAACACCCATTGCTCTTGGTTTTCTTCCTCTCTTTGGACGGACTTTATGCATTCCCCCCTTTCGAATCCGAGCTCTTACAACAATAAAACCTTGTTTAGCTTTATATCCTAATTCTCGAGCGCGATAAATTTTAGTCGGTTTTTCTACTCTTTCGATTGATCTACCCTTTCGATATTCAATACCACGATACCAGTACGGAGTTTTATATCCTTTTTCGTGTTTTTCAAAAGTTTCCTTTACATGGCTGTATCCAGACTTCAAATTAATATAACACATCCACAAATTAATATTAATTAAAAACAAGCATATTATATTATTTTTATGGTTATTCTATTCAGATATAAAATTCATTAAATAGTCTGTTATTTTTTCTGTGATCATAGTACTAGCTTGAATTTGAGTTTCTACTGTTTGGCTTCCGATATGAGGTGTAAGTATTAAGTTATCTTCACATGAACATAAATCCAAGTTAGTCAAGGGTTCTTGTTGATAAACATCTAAAGCAGCACCACCTATCTGCTTATTTTTTAATGCATTTACTAAGGCATTTTCGTCAATTAAATGTCCTCTGGCTGTATTAATTATAAGAGTATTTTTCTTCATCATATTAAGTCGCTTTTCATTTATTGTATTTTTAGTTTCCTTAGTAGAGGGTAAATGTAATGAAATTATTTGAACCTCTTTTATAAGATCATCCACCTTACGATAAACAGTATAACCTAATTTTTTTGCTAACTCAATAACTTTTTTCTCTGTATCGAATACTCCGATTTTCATTCCGAAAGCAGAACATCTTTTCGCAACCTCTTGACCGATATTACCAAACCCAATTAATCCTATCTTCTTATCTTTTAAAATGAATCCCATATAGTCATTTTTACACCACTTACCACAATGCATCGTCTCATCCGCTTTTGAGATATGCCTAGCTAAGTTTAAAATTAAAGCGATTGTTAATTCTGCTACTGAAACAGAAGGGGCTTCAGGAGTATTAAATACTTTAATTCCTAAATCTTCTGCCTTCTGTAGGTCAATATTGTCAAGACCAACACCGGCTCTTCCAATTACCTTTAATTTTTTACCACTTTCTAATATATTAGCAGTCAGTTTTGTTTTTGATCTAACTATAACAGCTTCATAATTCTGAATTTCTTTTTCTAATTCACTGGGGGTTAAATCATAAAATTCTTTATATTCGAGCCCATTATCATCAAAAATCTTAAGAGATTCCTTCTGAATCTTATCTGTTATTAAAATCTTCATGTAAATCTGAAAAAAATTATTTTTATTACCTAGAATAAATTATCCTAATTATTAATTGCTTTTAAATTAATTATTTTGAATTGTATTAACCTATGGAAAGAAAAAATAAGAATAAAGAAATAATCAACAAATTAAAGGTTGAAAATGAAGAAGGATTAACAGTATCTTATGAAAAAGATGAGTTAAAAGAAAAATTTCCTTATTTAATAACTGAAATAGCGGGAAAAAAGAAATCCCTAAAAATTGACTCAATCGAAAATAATACTGAATCAACGCAATTAAAGGTTGAAAAACCATATCCAGATGAATTAATAAATCCGACTGCCATTGATTTTTTAAGAAGATGCACAAATAATAATGAAGCTCTCAGTATTTTAGATTATTTACTAAAACAAGAAGAAATCTCGGAAAAAGATTATAATTCTTTTAAAAATCAGATCCTTAAAGGGGAAGGACTAAAAACATTCATTGATAAGCATGGGGGTTTTAAAAGTCATGGTTATTATGAAAAAAAATATAGAAATGTGACCCAAAATAAAATAAAGTAAAAATTAAGTGCAAACAGAAACATACGTAAAGAAGATAAGGCACTATATTTATTATATTACGAGAAGAAAAATGATGAACTTATGACAATAAGAACTAATGCTCTTAGTTATGATTCATGTCGCCCCAATCTGATTTTTTCTCTTTAAATTTAAAGGTTAGAGCTTCAGGGTATGCATTATGAAGCATTTTCTAATTGATTCTTTAATTTTAATCCTTTTTCTGTTAAGAAGTACTCCTTTTTCACTACTTTAATCAAGTTTAGTTCTAGTAAAACGGGTATTCTTCCCCTTACACACGAAATTGGCAACCCTGAAAATAACTTAATTGTTTCATAGTTCTTTGCTCCTTTATCAATAGCAAATAAAATCTCAATCCCCATATAGCCTAGGAGATTTTTTAAATCTTCTTTGGATTCTTCTCCATCAATCATTATAATCTGATAATATTATCTTCTTATAGAAACTAACTTAAAACTATTCGATTCAGGAATTACTCCCGGTTTTATTTGAATTCACATCATCAATGCTTAGTATGGGGGATTCCTCTTCTTTTTTATCTACATCTTTTAATTTTCGACTATATTTGTTAGTAACAACCGGTTCAAATTCTTTTGGTAAGAGTTTTCTCATCCATTCAGGAAAAGCAGTAGTAATTTGCAAATTTGTTTTTAAAACAATATAGGTTTCACTGTTATAACTTAATTCTTCAATCACATCATATTTCTTCAAAAATTCGATTGTTTCCATTAATGTATCTAATGATTTTTTTGAAACCAATTTAGGTAGCATATCTTTTGAAATTAAACCATTTCTTAATTCCGAAAGTACATTATACTTTTTAGGATCAGCCATTATTTGAAATAAAGTAAAAGTGTCTTCTTTTAAATCTTCATCGTTTTTCTTCTCATATTCACTATAATACTCTTGAACTTTTGGTAAGAGTAAATCAATTAATTCAGGTTTATCATCAATATACTCAATTACACTATCTGGAGGAATTCTTTCTGCATTGACTTCCTTCAATAGGAGTACATATTTTTCTACTAGACCAATTTGATTAATAAAAATGAATTGTTTGTCAACTAAAGTATTAATAATTACCTCAAAATCTTTATTGGGAAAGTTATCAAAAAACCATTCTCTTAGCCACTCTAAAGGTATCGGTCCCTTTGATAACATTTCTAACGTATCAAAGATATGTTTATCATTCAATAAAATTGCAATTTTCTCTTCTTCTGTTTTTTCTCTTGTATCTTCAATTATAGTCCAATATAAATTGTTTAACCATGCCTTTATAAGTGCCTCATTCTTTACTATTATCTCTTTTTCATTTTCATGATAATTTAAATCATTAATATAGAATGCTGTATAAATTTCTTCATTTGATTTCAACTGCTCTGAGAATTCAATACATAAATCTGATATTTTTTCCTCGATTTCTGGTGAGATTTGCTGATCTAAAACTGTTGAAACCATTAACATTTCATTATTCCCACGAGCCCAATCAGAGTGAATTTCGAAATAATAGTTCATTGATTTTAAATTTTCAAAAGAGTGAGTAAAAAAACCTTCATTAAATTGTTGATCCATGATATTGGAAATTTTAGCCGATAAATCTTTGTCTAAAGAATTTTTTGGTAATGAATAAAATACTAAAGGTCCGATCTTACGATGAAAATATGAAATGGCGACAATTGTCTTCAATTAATGAATCTCCATTACGATTTTTTTATTATATAAGCACTGCAGCTATTTTTTAATGTTTAACCTAAAATAAATTAATATTAAAGATTATATATTAATAAAGATAAATAAATTTATCTTAACTCAACCTCTAATATCTTTAGACATATAAAATACGCAGTTAACATAATTTTTTCTTTTAGATCTAATAAAAAGGTTAACCTTAACAATGTCTCCTATAAAACTAATTGGTTTCGATCTTGATGATTGTCTATTTGACTCCACAGGATTATCTGATAGAGCCAGAATTAAAGGGATCGATGCAATGATTAACTTAGGATTAAGAATCGATAGAAATGAAGCTATTCGGATAATTTATGATATAGTGCAGGAATATGGTTCAAATTTTTCAAAACATTATAATTTCTTCATTCGAAGATTAAATCAATTAAATGAAAATTTAGCTTTTATCCGTTATAATGACCGATATAAATTTATTGCCGCAGCAGTTATGGCTTATCATGAAGAAAAAGTAAATTCAATTAGATTATATGATGATGTTGAAATCTGTCTTAAGAGATTAAAAGAATTAGCCATAAAAACTACAATTATTACTGATGGATTGCCGATAAAACAATATGAAAAGATTTTGAGACTAAAAATTGATCATATTTTCGATTTAATCATTATCTCAGACGAAATTGGAATAAAAAAACCGAATCCAGAGTTATTCAAATATTGGTTGAAGAAGTTTAATGTAAAGGGTGAAGAGGCTCTATATATTGGAGATCGTTTAGATAAAGATATACTTCCTTCAAACTTAAATAATATTCATAGTGTTTATCTTCATAGAGGAGGAAAATATGATAAATATGATGCAAATGTTAAAATTGAAGGCAAGTTCAAGCCAGATTATGAAATCACCAATTTAAATGAATTATTAGACATAATTGTTGAAATTCAATAATAAAGAAATACAAAGATAGTGAAGAAATGAAAGTAGCGTGTATTCAACCTCAAATCTTTCAAGATAGAAGTCAGTGTTACTCCGAAATTGAAAAAATTTTAAAGCATTTAATGGAAAAACATACTAAAAATGAAATAATTTGTTTACCAGAACGGTGGGTTCCGTTTTCCAAGAAATTTAGTGAAAATCTTCAAGAGGAGAGAGGAGGTGACTATCTTTTCGTTAAAAATATAGCCAAAAAATATAATACCAAAATAATCTCTGGGGCAATTTGGGAAAATAGAGCTAATTCTGAAAAACCCGTAATTACTTGCTATTTTTTTGACGAAAATGGTGAAGAGATTGGTAGGCAAGATAAGATCCACCTATATGCATATGAGCAAGAGCAATTTAAACCAGGAAAGATGTTAAATCTATTTAAAATAGACAGATCATATTATTTTGCAATTCTCATCTGCTTTGACATGGCTTTTTTTGAAACTCCTCGTATTGCTGTCGAAAATGGCGCAGATATTTTATTTTCTCCCACTTTAATAAGGGAGGATGGAATGTTTAATTGGGATATTTATTTAAAAGCACGAGCTCTTGAAAATCGGGTCCCTATTGTAGCATGTAACTCTTATGGTAAGTATTTTCGGAGAAAGTTTCTTGGAGAAAGTAAAATTATTTCCTTTCTAAAAGGAAGTGTATCTCCTTCAAAATTAAAAATATTAGAGGCACCTAGTGGAGCAAGTGGGTTTATTTTTGATGAAATTGATTTAGATTTTCCCCGGAAGCTAAGAAAAATTCGCTTAAATGAAAAAATTGAAAAAGATAACATAATAGTAAAGAAAATATAAGCTAAAAGGAATTTAAATGAACATGAAAAATCCTATAGAATTACAAAAAATTCTATTTACAGGATTAGAAGATGGAGGGAAAACCTCAATCTTACTATTGTTAGACAAAAAATTTAGTTTGTTATCCACAGTTAAACCTACAATCAAAACAAGGAGGACTTTTTATACAAACTCATTATTGGGAATTAAGATTACCCGATGGGATTTAGGAGGTCAGAAAATATATAGAAAAATATATCTTAATGAAAAAAGTAAATACTTCACAGAAACTCAAACAATATTTTATGTAATTGATATCCAATCTCAAAAAAAATTTGAGGAAGCTTTGATTTATCTTAAAGATGTTATTAATATTGTTTCGGAAAATCATCTAAAAAATTTTCAACTTCTCATCTTACTTCATAAATGTGATCCAGATATTAAAAACAGGAGCGATATAATTGAGAATCAAAGATTTCTAGAATCACAAATTACTAAAATTATTGGGAAATTAAAATTTTCGATATATAAAACTTCAATTTATGATGTAGCTACATTATTAAGAGCTTTTTCCGATGGAGTTTTTTATGCTACTCATAAATCTAAAATGTTTCAGACACTTTTAAAGGATTACATGGGAAAAACATTCAATAGTGCCACACTCTTATTTGATCAGAATTGTTTTATTATTGCCAGTAGATCTACAAATGAAGAGTATCAAAGAATTTGTGAAGAGATTGCCCCTAGATTAACTCGAGCTCTTGAAAAACTCGAAGAATGGTCAATAAATACTGTGGATATAGTGACAACAATCGAATTTCCAGAAAAGCATTCAGATTTCCAAAAAGAAGGCATTATCTTTCTTAGGAAATTAGATATTACCAATACAAGATTCTATCTTATTGCTCTATGTTTAAATAAAAATGTTAAAAACAAGGCTTATGAGTATTTACCTTTATTAGCTGATAATTTAAAGAACTTATTAGAAAGTTTTGAGTAATCCGTTTCCTTATCCAGACAAATTTCTCTTTATTTAATCGCGCTTTTATAGAATTGAAAAGGTATGAATATAATTTTGAGAGAAAATATTGATGATTAAATATAATCAAACCTAGATTTAGCTAAATTTTTTTCTTATTTTTATTTTTAGTGACCTCTCTCTGGGGGGGTTTAAATACATTAAAATTAAAACATAAAAAAGAAAAATACTTTTATAAAATGACTTTTAAACTCGATTTTAATAATCAATTTGTAGGACCTAAGGCGATTTTTGACCCAAATTTCATACCTCCTCGAATACTTTTTAGAAAAAAAGAAGTAAAATCCTTGACTTCTATTTTAACTGATTCTCTTTCTGATGAATTTTGTCTGAATATACTGTATCAAGGGATCAATGGTATCGGGAAAAAAGTAATAGTAAATAAAGTCTTAGATGATCTCTCAATAAGAAATAATGGATTCAATAACATTAATACAGTAAATATAGATTGTAAAGAAAAAAATTTTGAAGAATTGACATTTTCGGTGCTAAACGACTTAGTTAATATTTCTAAACTTAATATTAATATTGAATCTCTCTTGACTTCAAATCTGTCTCATTTATGGAATATCTTTAAATTGATTTGTAAAAAGACTGATATTAACCTGTTTTTCATTTTTACAAATGTCGAATATTTAGACCCAGGAATTTTTAAAAAATTTCTACATCTCGGAAAGGAAAACAATATTACTTCTATATATACTATAAACAAAATATTAAGGCCAACAACAATCGACATACTTTCTGAATTCGATTTAAAAAAAAAATTGGGGTACTTTTCCTACATGGAACTATTTTCTATCCTAAAACAAAGAACATTGTTAACCTTTTCACATGATGTGGATGAAGAGCTTATTAAATATATAGCAGATTTAATTTGTGAACAATATGTACCTGTTCCAGGGAAAGGAATAGAAATACTTAGAGATATTTATCCTTTATTAAAGGAAAACCAACGATTGAGGAATTTTAAACTAATAGAACTTTGTCAGAATCATTTTGATCAAATGCAAATTAATGATGAATTTTCTATGTTAAATTATATGTCTGAAGAGGATTATTTGCATTTATTATTTTTAGACAATCTATCGAATTATTTTATCAGCAGTATGAATTTCTACATCACTTTAAATGAACTCGAGGAAATTTATAATATTTCTTGTGAAACTTTAGAATATGAAAAAAATACAAATGAATTTCAGAATATAATTAAAGAATTATTAAATATTGGAGTAGTGAGACCCTCGAAGAAGTCTCAAAGGGAAAATAAACCATATTTCTTTGACGATACCGCAAATACTACTTCTTACTTTATGGTGATATCTCCAAATCAATTAAAAACTCTTATTGATACTTTATTTGAAAGATATTAATACTTTTAAACGCAAAATTAATTCTACTGAATATAAGAAACTGATAACATGCTGGAAATTGTATTAAGTATCTAAGGGAACATTAGTTTTTTTTATATATTTGACATGCCTATTATATATATAGTGGTAATTACTCTATTTTTTATAACAACGGATGCAGATGGAGAATAATTTTGACCTATATTAAAAAAATATCTATGACAGGATTCAAATCATTTGGGGACCGAACAGTCACAATAAAACTTTCAAGTGGTTTTACTAGTATAGTTGGACCTAATGGGGCAGGGAAATCCAATATTATAGATGCTTTATGCTTCGCTTTAGGAAGGTTAAGTAAAAAAACAATGAGAGCTAAAAATTTAGAAGATTTGATTTTTGCTGGATCTCGTGGTAAAAATCCCTCCCAAAGAGCTTCAGTCACAATGTATTTTGATAACTCTGATAATGTGTTTCCAGGTGGTACGGATACTTTTGAAATCTCACGTACAATAAAAAGAGGTGGAGGGGGGGGTTATAAGATGAATGGAATAAAATCCACACGTCAACAAATTCTGAATGCATTAGCAGCAGCAAATATTGATCCTGATGGTAGCAATCAATTTGTTTTACAAGGAAAGATTGTTGAGTTAACTCATATGAATGCTGAAAGTCGAAGATTTTTCATTGAAGACCTTATAGGACTTCAAAAATACGATGAAATGAAAGATTCTACATTGAAAGAATTAGAAAAAGCAGAAAGGGATTTAGGGCAATTTGAAGCTATTTTCAAAGAAGTATCGTCTCAACTTAAGAAAGTTGAAAAAGAGAAAAATGATGCGTTATTATGGAAGGAGTTTGATGAACAAGTAAACTTTTTAAATTCTCAACTGATTGCTCTCAAAATATCAAAATTGAGAGAGGAAGAAGATGATTTGGAAAAAAAGATTGATATTTCTTTAAAAATCATTGAAGAAATAAAGGAAAAAATTAATAGACAAGAAGATATACTTACGCAAGAATCACTTGTTATGGATAACATTCAAACTGCAATAAATGAGAAGGAAAAAGAAAGAGAAATAATTACTGAGGCAATTACTCAGTTAAAAACAGAAATTTCTTCTAACCAAACAACATCAAACTTCGCCAAACAGTCAATAGAAAAACTGAATAATGAAATAGTGAACCTAACAAGTTTACAGATGAAACTTGAAGAAGGTCAGACTATTGATACTTTAATTGAAGGGGTTGTAAATGATGTTAGCGAATCCGAAAATAAAATCGAAGAAGCAAAGAAAGAAATCGAAAAAAGGCAACAAACCCAATCAGAATTGGATATTAAAATTAAAAATAGTGAAGAAGAAAAATCAATATTTAACAGTGAAATCTCCAAGATACAACAAAAAATTTCATCAAATAATGCCCAAACTAAAGTTCTAAAAAGTAACATTAAAAAAAATGAAGAAAAGAAGATTAAATTAGAAAATGAATTGAATAAACTAAAAAAAGATGCTGAAAGCATAGATGAAGCTATTGATGATGCTAAAAAGGTCGAAAATGCAAAAAGATCAGAGATAGATAATTTAAAAACCCAACTCATTGATGAAAATCAGAAACAAAAAGATTTAGAAAAAGAAATAAACAAGTTTCAAGAAAGTAAAAACCTTCTAAATTCGAAGTTGGTTAATTTGCAATCTAATTTATCATCACTTAATACAGAAATAAATATGAATAATGGGAGTATTCAAGATTTAAATAATAAAAAGATAAATATTGAAACAAAAATACAGGAATTGAGTGACGGTAAGGATACAGAGGTTGTAGTAAAAGACCTATTAAGTGAAAATGAAAAGACTAACAAGGAAATATCTGGTTTAAAAGCAAAATTAAAGGAGGAAAACTCAAACTATAAAAAAAATGAACAAAACCTTGAACTATTAAAAGTAAAAAAAAATTCCTTCGGATCTGAGATTAATGATAACCAAGGAAAGATAGATACTATAAACACAGAGCTAAAAATATATACAAAAGAATTAACTAAAATCGAACGAGAAAAAAATAGCTTAGACTTACAAGTAAACACCTTAACAAAAAATATTTTAAATATTAATGACGATTTAGAGAAATTTAGCATAAAAAAAGATAATATCCAAGGACGATTAGAAGACCTTTCAAAAGAGAAAGAAAATTTATTAAAGAAAATAGAATCTTCCGAAATTGAATATGAGAAGAACACTACAGATATTACTGGAATTCTACAGATATTAAACATGCTTACTCAAAACATTAATATTTCTGTCGAATCCATTAAAGGTAATATACAACAATCAAATGCAGAAGCAATCGAAACTTCTGCTGAAGATTTTAAGAAGTATGTCCTTGATATTGTAGACATAATGAAAACCGTTGAAGAACTTGGCACTGATTCAGAACTAGCTGCTGAAATGTCATTAATGCTAAAATCCATTATGGAAACTCTAAAACTGTTTACTGACAATGCAGATGATACAATTTATCAATTGATTGAGAAAGTTAAAGAGTCAGCGGACATAGAAATTCAGTCCTCCACAATGAATTTTGATAATTTCGTTCAAGATTTAATGGAAATCCTTGAAAATGTCTATATTTCCCTAAGAAAATTGACTATGTCGAAAAGTCAAGAATTGTATAAACAATTAGAGGAAATATCTGAAAACATCAACTCCCAAACTGATGATTTTAATCTCATAGAAAATAAATTAACCGAAATTAATATTCAGAAGAAACACTATACTGAAAATGCCTCATCAATTAATCGTAGACTTGATGAGATTAATAAAAGGAATCAAGAATTAAACGAGAGGATAATAAAATCAAATCAAGAAATAGATGAAAGAGAGGGAATTATAAACGAGAGGAAAAAGGAGACAGAAGATCTTGAGCAAGAAATACAAAAATTAGAGGGATCTAAAGAAACCTATTGGGATAATATCTCAAATATTCAAGATACTATTGAGAAAAGGCAGCTAGATTTAGAAAGTTTACGAGATAAATTACAAGAATTACATGGAATCCAAAATCTGTTTGAGAACATAGTGGAAATCGAAGAAAATATACAAAAATTAAATAACCTAATTGATGAAAAGAAAAATTTAATCATTAATACACAAGAAAGCATAAAAAAGAATCAAGAGGAACAAAATTCTCTGCAAAATGATATTGATACTCTCACTTCACAAAAAGAAAATTTTTGGGAATTAACGAGTAGTATACAGAAACAGATAGGAGATAAAAATAAGGAACTAGAAGAAGTTATGGATCGATTGAGAGCACTTGAAAATGTTATGAGGATAATTAATACAATTGAAGATATAAAAAATGAAAATATTGAGGCAAAAGATAATATTGAAGCTTGTTTAAAACAAATAAATGAGTTGGATTCTCAAGTAGAAGAAATACAAATTAAAGTAGATCAAACACAAAAGATAATAGATTCATTCAGAAATGAAAAAATTAAAGAATTAGAATCACAAAAAACTGCCCAAAAAGAATTAAATAAAATAAATAAAGATTTACAAAAACAACAACAAAAATTAAATGAATTAAATAAAAACAAAGAAAGAGAACAGAAAATTAGTGAATTGAATCAAGAAATAATTGAAACTGAAAAGCAAATTCAATCAGTGTTAAAAGAATTAGAAACATTTCAAGATGATTTAAACTCAGAAAATAAGAAGAAAGATGCCAAACAAGATGAAATAGATAAATCAGCTAAAGAAAAGGAAGAATCTTGGAAGAAACAAAAACAATATCAAAAAACGATTACAGACTTTAAATCAGATCTTTCAATGGAGAATTCAAAAAAGAACAACTTTGAATCCAAGAAAATTATCTGTGCGGATCAAATAGAAACGCTATTCCAAAGATCTAAAGAGTATGGCTCCTTACCACCTGTTACTGAAAATCTTTTAGAAGGCGAACTACAAACAGATATAGTGGAAGCTACGAATAAGAAAAAAGCCCTTGAACCCGTTAATTTAAAAGCAATTGAACAATATGATACAGTAAAGGAAAGATTTGATGAAATAGATATGCGTAGACAAACAATTCAGAGAGAAAGAAAATCAATTTTAGATGCTATAGATAAAATTGAGCTGGAAAAAACACGTACGTTTATGAAATCTTATCATGAAATAAATCGTGAATTTTCACGTGTATTCCAGAAATTGTCTCCCGGGGGTTCAGCAAAAATGATATTAGATCGTCCTGATAAACCTTTTGAAGGGGGAATTAGTATAGAAGCGAGACCAAGAGGAAAAAAGATTAGTTCATTAGAGATTTTAAGCGGTGGAGAAAAGACACTCGTGGCACTCTCGTTTATCTTTGCCGTTCAGGAATTTTACCCAGCACCTTTTTACATTATGGACGAGATTGATGCAGCTCTCGATGGCCCTAACGTACATCGAACTTCCGTGGTCATAAGAGAATTCTCTCAACAAGCACAATTTTTAGTGATCAGCCACCGTGAAGAAAATATTGTAAACTCAGATAGAATTTATGGAGTTTCAATGCAACAAAGTGGAATTACTGATATTTTTAGCGTTGATTTGGAAGAAGAGGCTAAAAGGCTTTTAGAACTTGAAGATATCGAACAAACTATAACAGAAAATTAAATTAATAATAAATGGTGAAATATTATATCTGAGGAGAAGAATTCAAACAAAGACTATAATTTTGATCAAAGAACTGTACAACAATTAAGAGAATTTGCTATAAAAAATAAAATAAAAATTCCTTCAAAAGCGAAGAAAAAAGACATTGTTATATTACTTAAGGAAGTTGTATCTCATGATGGATTTATAGATAAATCTCAAGAAGTAGAAGAACCTGAGGAAGAGTTAGTTGCAGGTTTTAACGATGATGATGATGATTTTGCTTTATTAAGAAAAGAAAAAATGGATTTAAAATTTTGGCAAAAACCACCCTTTTCAAGTTTATTAGATCCTGAATTAGCTAAAGAGTCTGATATCGCATTTTATGACCTATCAAGTCTAGTAGACGAATTTTTTGGTAAAATGCTTAATGAAGATTTAATAAATTATAAGATATCTGGAATCGCCCTTAAAACTTCAGCTTCTTTGCATCATTATAAAATATCGAGTATAATACGAGAAGAGGAACAAATTCAAAAGAAAGAGGAGCTTGAGAAATTTCGGGAAAAACATTCAAGGTCAATTCCAAGAGCCCTACCCCAACCTATTCAACCAAAAATGCAAATTGCCACAAAAGATGAATTATTTGACGCAATGAGATCAGCAATAATTGAAGTAATGCAAAACAAGGAAAAATTAAAGAGAAGAAGAATACGACGAGAAGAAAAGCAACAACAAAAAATACAAATGAAGTCTAAAGCCCAATTACCAAGAGAGCTTTTAAAACATATTAGTGGCAAAGAACAAACAATACAGGAATTACATGATTCTTGGTATAATCGAATAAAGGGCACAATCAACTTAAATAATAAGAAAACTAGCTTATTTGAATTAACTAGTATTATAAAGGGTGAAGAAGATAGCAGCGTTGGGCGGAAATTCGCCCTAGTAAGAATGTTTTTAGCATTAATGTTTTTATCTACAGGGAATAAACTAAATTTAGCTCAAGATGAAGATTTTAAAGATATTTCAATAGATATTAGAAAATAATAACTGTTATTAATGAAATTATGAATAATTCTAATGAAAATTTAAAAGAGGATTCAAAGGAAAATTTAAAGGATGAGTTTAAAGACCATCCCGAAGGTCTTCTAGACAAAGAAAATGGGGAAAATAACGCAATGGAAATTCAAGTAGATTCAAAAGAGAAGTTAGAGGATGAGTTTAAAGACCAAACCGAAGTTCTTCCCGATAAAAAAAATGAATCAAATGAAGTAATGGAAATTCAAGATGTTACAAAAGAAATTAATAATGAAAAACCTGAAGTAGAGAATTTAGATTTAATAAATGAAACAATAGTGGAAAATCTTGAAAGTGAAGTAGATGAAAAAGAAATTTTTGAAAAGCAATTAAGAGATTTCCACAGAAATCTAATTGAAGCCTCATTGTATGCCGCAGGTAGAACCTTAACTATAGAAGAAATATCAAATAAATTAGAATTACCTAAAAAAGAAGTTGAAGAACTTATCAATGAAGTTGCGTTTGAGTATCTTGAGCGTTCTGCAGCATTATTCATTGCCCAAATAGGAGAAGGGTATCAAATGCAAATTAGACCAGAATATACGGAAAAAGTATCCAAATTTGCGAAAGGGGGGGCAATTGCAGAGAAATACTTGAGAACTTTAACTATTATAGCTTTAAAACAACCAATCTTAAAATCAACTGTCATAAAATTAAGAGGAACAGGGGCTTATGAACATGTGAAATATCTTTTGGATAATTCATTTATTGATGCTGTGAAAAAAGGACGATCTCGAGAAATAACTACAACAGATAAATATGCTGACATGTTTGGATTACCTAAAGATAAAACTGAGTTGAAACGTGCTATGGTTAATCAATTAGGAATAAGTGAGGACGGAAATCCGATCCAATCAAGTGAAGATGAAGAAAAATAGAAGATGTCTCATTTCCGAGATTTATAAATATAAACTCTAATCTTTAGATCTTCAATATCTTGTTTCAAATCTGGATTTTCTTCTAGTTTATTCTCCTCTGATATCTCAATTAAATCTAAATTTTCAATTCGAATAGTATTTTTGATATCTTCTCTTAATTTTTCAAGTTTTTTCAATTGATTTTCTTCTGTTAGAATAATCACTCTTGATATTTCTTGATTTAATGGTATTTGAAGTTTTGATTTACTCATTCTTAAAAATTTTATTATTTCAATCCCTACTTTACCAATATTAGCTAATTCTTCAGAAACTCCTGGATATTGACCTGGCCATCTTTCCTGATGTATAGATTTTAAAGCTGTGAATTTTTTATAAATTATAGAACTTATTTCTTCAGATATAAAGGGCATTGTTACAGCAGATAAAATTAAAATCTTATAAAATAAATTTAATGCATTTTTTAGAGAGATTTTTCTAACTTGATGGTCATTAGAATAGAATTTATGCTTTATTGCTTCAATATAATTATCACATAAACCATCCCAAAAAAAGGAACGTAAGCTAAGAGTGGCACCATGCCAATTATATTCATCAAAATTCTTCCCAATTATCTCTAAATTTTTGTTAAATTCAGAATAATAGAAACAATCAATTGCGGATAATTCCTCAGCTTTAATATTTAGATTAGATATTTCGATCTTATTCAAATTTAAAAATAAAAATCTATAAGCGTTCCAAATTTTTGTGATAAATCTAGATGTGCCTACTAATTGATCACATCTTATCCCGTATTTCTTATTAAATTTATCTTCTGGAAGTTTTGCGCTTTCTTCTAAGATAACGGAATTAGAAATAGGTTGTTTAGTTTGAAGATTTATCCACGAAAATTCAAATGGATAATCGTCTCCTAAAGATCCCATAGCAGCCCATTGTCTAATTGCGTCTGCACCATATAAAGGCATAATATCATCTGGTGAAATTGAATTTCCAAGACTTTTTGACATGTGACGACCATCTGGTCCTGCAACCATCCCGTTTATCATTACTTCATAAAAGGGGTCCTTTCCTGTCAATTTTTTGCATCGGAATAAGGTATAAAATAGCCAAGTTCGGATAATCTCATATCCTTGGGGTCTATGAACTTTAGCTTTAAGATAGGTTTTTTCATAAAAATCTGAATCTTCTTTCCATTTGGCTATTTCTAATGGGGTGATACTTGAATCAATCCAACAGTCACATACATCTTTTTCTCCAACAAGTTTAGTATTTTTGCATTTTGGGCATTCCTTAACAGGTGGTGAGGTTGTAACAGGATCTAATGGTAAATCTTCTTTAGACGGAGCAATAATTTCTCCACATTCAATACAATACCAAAATGGAATTGGTGTTCCAAAGACCCGTTGACGTGAAATTACCCAATTCCAATCTAAACCTTTAGTCCAATCTAATAATCTTTGTTTTTGTTTCTCAGGGCGCCAAATCATATTTTCAGCAGTTTCAATTATGTCTTGAGTAAAATCTTTTACATTTATAAACCACTGATAAACTGGTAGATATTCAATAGGTTTCCGGCAAGAAGAACGTTCTGAGTGAATAATTAAACTATGCTCATAATCTTCTATTTTTTCAATTAATCTCAATTTCTCAAGATCTTTTATAATTTGTTCTCGTGCTTCAAGAATTGTAAGTCCTTGATATTTGGAATTTTCATTCATATGTCCGTCTTCAGTAAAAATCTGAATTTCCTCAAGATCGTACTGTAATTTCCATTTAATATCCATTTCATCCCCATATGTGCAAACATACACAATACCTGTTCCAAAATTCATATCCACAAATTTATCCATATAGACACGTACCGTTCTATCAGTAAATGGGATTTTAACCTCAGCAGCAGAGAGATGATAATATCGGTCATCATTGGGATTAATTAAAATAGCAACACATGCCTCCATATATTCTGGACGTGTTGTAGCGATTGTGATAAATTCATCTTCACTTCCAACAATTGGTAACTTCAAATACCATAAATTACCAATCTCTTCCATATACCCTACTTCGGCTTTTGCTAGCGAAGTTTCACAATTCATACAATAATGTGTGGGAAACTTCTCTCGATATAGCCAACCTTTATTAAAGAAATGAAGAAGTGAAAGTTGAACTTTATACTTATAATCATCATTCATAGTTCGATATGTATAATCCCAATCTGAAGAGTATCCCAAGTCATCAAATTGTCTTCTCATTTTTTTAATATTTTTTTCAACCCACTCAACACATTTTTTCAGGAAAGCATCTCGCTGATGTTGAGAAACACCATATTCCTTTTGTACAGCGAGTTCTACAGGGAGACCATGACAATCAAATCCTTGTGGGAAATACACATTATCTCCTTTCATTTTATGATATCTTGCTACAAAATCGATCCATGAATGATTTAATATGTGCCCCATATGAAGATCTCCACTTACAAAAGGGGGTGGTGTGTCTATCGAAAATATTTCACCTTCTTGATTAATATCAAAAGAGTAAATTTTTTCCTCACGCCAGTATTGCATCCATTTTTTTTGAACTTCCTTAAAGTTAAACCGTTTTGGATATGATGTTTCTTTCGACATTTTAAAACCTCTTAAAATGGGCTAATAATATAAACTTGTATAATATTTGATAAGTTAATAAGATTTATTCAAACCTAAGCTATTTCCGTTTGTTTTTATGAATTGATGATTATTAATGGACCTGACGGGAATTGAACCCGTGACCTCTTGAATGCGAATCATGTATTTAAGCGTTCTGCTTAAATAAATCAAGCGATCTTCCACTGATCTACAGGCCCAAATATAATTATTTACTATTATATTTTTAAAATCAAATTAACTAAAATTTTTTATTATTTTTTTGAGATTTTGAAATAAAAAAGAGATTAATATTCTGTTCGATCCATAATTTCATCTTGTGCGATTTTTGATAATTCAGTGAAATATACCGAATATCCCGCGATTCTTACTACTAATCCTCTATAATTTTCAGGATTTTTTTGAGCTTCGTATAGAGTCTCTTTTCCTACGACATTAAATTGGACTTGGTAACCACCTTCAGGTTCAAAGTAAGTTCTAATTAATGGTATTAGAAGATCCAATTTTAGTGTATTTGGATGGAACGACAAAATTAACGAATTACCATTTGTCATCAACTCATTTTTTAACTTCTTAACAGAATTAAGAATGGCTGTAGGTCCTTTTTCATCCATGTTACTTGTAGGACAAAGACCATTCGAAAGTGGTTCCGTTTTTCTCCTACCATCCGCAGAAGCACCTGTAAAAACACCAAATGCTAAATGAAAAGTTGTGGAATAAATTCCAGGATTAAACTTCCCTCCGCGATAATTGGAATGCTTAGAAATTTCTTCACAATATAATTTTGCGACATCCACGGCGATTTGGTCAACATAATCGTTGTCATTACCAAATTTAGGTATTTTATTTATGAATAACTCCCGCCATTCTGTACCTTTTTTTCCTTGATAAACACCCCTATAATTTTTAGTAAGCATCTGAACTATTTCTTTAAAAGAAAGGATTTTATCTTCAAAAACAACTTTTTTAATTACTGCAAGACTATCTGAAACGGTGGCTAAACCAACCAGTTGAGGCCCAGTAAAATTATATATAGCACCACCATTAGTTATATCTAATCCTCGGTCTATACAATCATCTATAGTTGCTGATAAAAATGGTTGAGGTGTAAGTTCAGCTATTGATTTATCAAGAAAAAACATAGTCTTTACCATATAATCAATGAAAAACTTTACCTGATCCTTAAAATTTTCCCAGAGATCTTCATAAAACGTGATTTTCTTTCCACTTTTAATTCCATATTCTTTTCGAGATAACATATCAATCCCATTATTTAATGCTAACTCTAAACATTTCACAATATTAAATTGATTTGCATTTGTTGATCCGAATGATTTATATGGGTGCTGAGGTTCAACACATCCTACTGGTGCATATTCTCTAGCATCCTCCCGACTAAACCCCTGATTAATAAGACCAGGTATCATTACCTGATCATTAAGCAAAGCAATGCTAGTACCACTTTTTATTGATTCCCCAACTTTAATAAGAAAATCTTCTGAAGTGTCTTTATGTATTCTAACACAAAATGTAGGTTGTACAGATTTAATATGGGTATAAGCGTCTAAAATAACCAGGGATAATTCATTTAAAGCATCTTTTCCTTCACGATCTAATCCTCCAATTACTACATTTTCAGCAATAGGTGGACCCTCTACGGCTATAACTCCTTTTGAAATAACATAATTCCATAAGGTTGAGAGCTTGATAAAAAAACATTCTATAAGAAATTGTGCTTTATCTCTTGTAACCTTTCCTTCTTTTAAATCTGCTAAATAATATGGATATAAGTATTGATCTAATCGTCCTATTGAAATAGCAAAACCACCATCTTCTAAGCCACATATTAAATGAGTAAAATAAATTAATTGTATGGCTTCTTCAAAATTTTCTGGAGGTTTTTCTGAGATATTATGACAATTCTTACAGATATCATAAAGTTCTTTTCTACGGGCGGGATTTCGTTCTTTTTCTGCCATTTTTTTTGCTATACTTGAGAACCTTTGTATAAATTTGCTGGCAGCTTTCAATAATATGATTACTGATTCCAAAAATGTCTTTTTATTTCTATCTTTGAAATGTCTCTTTAAACTCCTTTCTGTTTTTTGAATTAATCCGTTGATTCCAGTCTTTAATAAATTTTCATGACCTGGAAAAAAATGACCAATTCCACTAGAGAGCTCAACATCTACAGCAAATACAAGCTTTTCCATTATATTTTTAATATCTTGGCTTAAATAAGATTGAAATCGCTCCTGTACTGTGATTTCTTCGTTTTTCCAATAAGCAATGAGTTTTTCTTTAATAAATTGCCGTTCTGGATCTGTTAAAAAAAGCTTTTGAACAGGACGAGTAGAATAACTGTCAATATCTTGTTCTATTGTATCTATTCGCGCTTCAGGAAATAAAGGTGTCCCCACATATTTTGTACATCTGTTTCCTACAATAAATTCATCTTGCCATATTTTCAGTGTCATATTTGTTAAATAATGATCCATAGCTTTTGCAAATCTAATAATCGGGTCTTCACTTTTCGTTTTTTTGTAAGATTCTGTAAACAATTTAGCCCTTTCGATACAAATTTCATGTGGTGAGTTTATTAACTCATTTTTCATTCTCAGTGTCCGTTCTTTATAATTGGAGATGGAATTTTGTTCTAATTGCATTTATATCCCTAAATATTATCTATAATTTAGTTTAAATAAAATAATAATTACTCAGTTAAATATAGGTTTCTATTCTATTAAAGAAATACTGGCACTTTAGATTTAAATATATTTCATTAAATGATTTTTGTTTTCAGGAGAAAATAATAGTTTAGATTTTCGTATATCTTTAAACCTTTTAATTGCTACGTCTAAATACCCTTCATTTGAATCGATTCCAATGAATTTACGCTTTAAGATACTACATACTATTCCTGTGGTACCAGATCCTGTGAAAGGATCTAAAATAAAATCTCCTTCATTTGATGAAGCGGAAATTATTCTGTTTAAAAGCTCTAATGGTTTTTGAGTAGGATGTTTACCAAATTTTTTTTCATTTTTGGGGATTAATGGGATAGACCAAACACTTCTCATTTGTTTATCTTTATTTTTCAATTTATCCTTTGGATTATTCCATTTTTTCATCTTTTCATAATTAAAATTATGTTTCGAATCTTTCGACTTTCCTGCCCATAGAACAACTTCATGACTATGTGTAAAATACTTGCATGAAAGATTCGGTGGAGCATTAGGTTTAAACCAAATTATATCATTAATTATATGAAAACCATTTTTTTCTAATAAATATCCTACTTTATATATGTTATGTAGTGTGCCAGAAACCCAAATAGTTCCATTCTCTTTCAATATTCTTTTACACTCATTTAGCCAAGATTCGATAAATGAGATATCTTCATTAAATCCCTTAGATTTATCCCAATCACCCTTATTCACAGAAACCATCTTCCCAGATTGGCAGGTAATGCCATCATTACTTAAAAAATAGGGAGGGTCAGCAAAAATTAAATCATACTTGTTGTTTTCAATTTTATTTAGGATGTTTAGAGCATCCCCATGATATAAAGTAAAATCTTCTTCTTGAAAATAAGGTTTTATCATTTTAAAATGAGAATACGTAAATTATATTCAATTTGATAGAACAGATTAAGAAATTATAATACCTTTTAATTATTAACTTTAAAGTTTAATATTATCTAGTAATTAATATATAAGAAGAGTCTCAAAATTTTACCATTAACAAAAGAGAATTGAGTATGATAAATAAACAACGGTTTGAGGAGTTGTTTAATCAGCACCTTATTAAAGATATTTTCGAAGAACAAATTGAAATCGTTCTTTCAGGGCAATATGGTAAAGCGCTCGAATTATTAAGGGATGCTGAGGCAACAGGATTATTTCCAGCATTAGTAGGCCCACCTGGCGTCGGAAAAACTATTTTATGTAGATATTTCGCTAGGTTTAGAGCTGAAGAAAATAAGAATAAAAGTTTCAATTGGTTAACAATGGATGAGAGTATCAAGCCTTCACATTTTCTTGGATCTTTTGATCCCGCAATCACCTTGAAAAAAGGTTTTGTGTTAGAAGCATTTAATCCCGGACCTTTATTGAATGCGATGTTAGAAGGTGGAACGTTCCTTGCAAATGAAATTAACAGGGCGACAGAATACTCTCAAAATACATTATTAGAACCTTTAGAAGAAGCCTCAATAGGTATACCTCATTTAGGGAGGATAAAAGCTGATAAAGATTTCTTTTTTATATGTGCAATGAATCCCGAAGAACTCTCTGGGACTCATAGATTATCTGAAGCATTAAAAGACAGGATAAAAGTGTGGATAAAATTGACGTATCCTGATAAGTCAACTGAACTAGATATTATAAGAATTAATTTGCCTGAACATTTTCTAACAGAAGAATCCGAATTAGAATTAATTTATTCAATCATCAAAGAAACCAGGCAAAATAAAGTTGATATTGAAATCCCTGCCTCTATAAGAGCGGGAATTGCTATAGCAAAATTATTGGGAAGAAGAAGACTTATTGAAAAGGAGAAAAAAATTGAAGAAAAAGAATCTGTATATGTTCTTCTCTCTGAGATTTCTAGAAATGTTTTACTAGGAAGTATTAAACCTAAACCCGGTGTAAAAGTAGAAGATGTTATAGAAAATATCATCCAAAAAACTTTAGGGGGATAATCACTTGGGGATCTTTCCCGAAAATCCATGTGAATTTGCTGTTGAGTTTATAAGAAGGATGAGAAGCCATCCAGATACTATTCAGATTCCTTCTTCAAGACAAGTATTATCAATTCCTAAATTAATAGTATCAAGATATTACCGTAAAGGTTTTGTAACGCCAAATGATTTTATCGAAATAAGTACAGTTACATCGTTCCCAGATAATCAAAATTTAGCAAAGGATATTGCTTTTGAAGTTTTATTTCCAAATTATAAGAAGAACATTATGAACTCTCTCTTTAGTGATGGAGATATTTCTGATTTTGATGAAAAGGGTATAACCCCCGAAATGAAATCAGAATTAGATCAATTACAGGAATTAATTGACGAAATTGAAATGTCTCGATCCATCGATACTAATTTTATCGAACAAATGGAACAGTTTATGGAGACTCTAAACAACAAAAGAGACGAAGAGCAAATTAAGGCTGCAATGAACTTTTTTAATGACGATTCTGAATTATATAAAGAGGAAATTAATTCTTTTAACAAACTACTTGAGGAAGCCAAAAAAAGGTTAATTCAAAGAATTAATTCATTAGATCCTGATGACATAAAAGCAAGTCATTCATTGAGATTAGATGAATTAATTCAAGAAAAGTCAAAACGATCGTGGGAAAAATTAGCTAGTAAAGCTCTTAATGAAAAAGATATTTCTCAAGATTTAGAGAATTTGATTAATTCTGGAAAAATTGAAGATTTACTTCAATCTATCAAATACCTTGATAAAACTGACGCTATTTCTAGTGAATATTTGCAAACTCTAAAGGATCAGCTGCAAAATCATATAGATAATTTAGATCAATTGTTTAATGCTGCCAAAACATTAGGAGAAGCTCCTAATTTTAATTTAGAAAATGTCTTAAATAATTCATTGCAATCTTCTTCATTTGAACATAACTTTAATTTAGCAAATTCACTTGATCAATTTTATGGAACTAACTTAAGGGCATCGTTGCTTGATAAGTTTAATCAACAAAATAACAATTCTAAAATGAACCTTTCGCTTGAATCATTAACTAAAACCGCATTTGCAAATAAATCTTGGAATTCTCTTTTCAATCAAGCACTTCAAAATGCCATAAAAGAAGCAATGACCCAACCCAAGAAGTTTGAGGCTTTTAAAGCTCTTTCTCACCAATTACAACAACTTGCAAATAGCTGTCAGAATTTACATTGTAGCCAAAAAATGGCTCAAAATATTCCAGATCTTACCACTCTGACTTTAAAATCAAGTGAATTACCTTATCAATTAAAAAATGTCACTGAATTTTTAAGGAAAATAGGATTAAATCCCCAATCAGATGACATAAAGAAGGTTGGTAAGAAGCTTAAAATGCCAGAGGAAGAGATTTATGAGTTAATTGAACCAAATTATCAATTATTGAAAAAACTAGTTGAGAAAAAGACGGCAGATTTTCAGCGATTAAGTAATTTATTGAATCAAATCAAGGACCAGTTAAATCCCGAAAGAGTTAATGAATTAATTGCTAGCGCATTAGCTTCTGATAATAGAGACGCTTTAGGTGCTTTAGGGAACTTCAATTTAAGTGAAGCATTAAAAGGAACCCAACAGGTGGGGGGTAAAGAAGCACAAGATAAAATGATTTCTTGTTTATCGGCAGGGAGTGGGGAAAATTTACTTAAACAATGGTTCATGCATCGAGATAAATTACCTCAGTATGCTAAACAAAAAGTAAAAGAATTAGCGAAGAAAGTTTTAATTGAACTCGGCATATATTATTCACGAGCTCGTTTAGGTAGTTCTACAACGGGTCCGATTCCGATAAATATTGTTAGACCTTATTCAATAGGGGATGATTTTGAAAATATTGACCTTGAGGAAACAATTTATAACATATTAGAAAAAGGAAAAGAACTGGATCATATACAATATGATGATTTTTTCGTTTTTGAGACTGCTAAAGGTCTCAGAACAGCGTGTTTTGAACTTGACATCTCAGGAAGTATGACTGGTGAAAAACTTGCCTATATGAGTATTTGTGTGACTATGCTTTGTTATGGGATGCGTAAGGATGAACTTGGGATCTGTTTTTTTGAATCTGATACACATGTTCTAAAAGATTTAAATCAAAAAATCGATTTAGAAAAATTAGCAGATGATCTCCTTTCTGTTTCTGCTCGGGGAGGTACAAAATTGCAAAGTGCTCTAGAATGGGCAAATAAACAATTTAAAGATCACTCCTATTCACGTGAAAAAATAAATATTTTGTTTACTGATGCGGAAATTTATGATCTTCAAGAAGCCATGCAAGAATTTAGGGTAATGCGTTCTCTTGGAGTAGATTTTATTTTAGTTTGCCCTGAAACTTCTTACAACTTAAAAGAAGCTAATAAAATGGTAAAAGTTGCAGGAGGACAATTACTTACAATAAAAGATTGGGATGAATTCCCAAAATTAATATCCGAAATCATTAAATCAAGATTTTAACAATAAATATGACAGAAAAATCTATTTTAAGTTTAATAGTTGAAAAAATTGGATTAACCTTATACCAAAAGTCTCTTAAATTCCCTAGTAATAAAATAAATATTATTTTCATACGAGATGAACCGTTAAAGATTAGAAGTGTCATTTTGGATAATGATCGTGAATATCACCTTATTATCGATGAGAAAAATAATGAAATTTTTCACGATTGTCCGTTGTTTTTAATCCACTCAGAAAGAGATAAAAAGATTTGTGTTCACTTAATCAAATTGCTTATGGTTGTTAAAACCCAATATTCAAACAAAGTTTTAGCGAATTTAGATAAATATATCCTTTCTTCTGATGATTTAGGTTCTAAAAAAAAGGCTAAGAACTTTCAAATATTAGCCGATAATTGCTTCGAAGGTAATAATTGTGTTGAAGCACTGAATTATTTGAACAAGGCAATAATAAGCCAAGATAATAACGAGGGCATAATTGAAAATTTTCTAACTTTAGCAATTAATAATAATTTATTCATTGAGTTTTTTGAATTCTTGAAAAAAGGTTATGATGATGAATTAAATGATTATTTCATTCAATTTAATGATTATATTGAAGTAGGATTCGAAAGGTTCCTAAATGTTATCCATAAATATTCATTTTATAATATACTAAAAATTATTGAATTAATAGATAAAATTGTAGAATTTAAAGGAATCTCGCTTATCAAACCTCTCATTAGGAAACTGAACAAACTCATTAATAGTAAACATTTTAATGACAATTACTTATCCATTTATCTAATACTAAAAAATAAAAAGGATTTAGTAGAATATAATAAAGAGTTTAAGGAAATTGTTACTCAAGATAGACTAACTAAATTTAGAGGTAAATTAGTTTATTATTTCAAATCTGAGATTGAAAATTTTTGTTTAATTGATAAATTAAAACTATTGAAAAAACATTTTAGCATAATAGGAATTCCTAAAGTGAGTTTTAACCGTGAATATAAAAATTATAAACAAGAGATAAAACAACTAGAGAAAAAATTATATTTGAAAAAATTTGCATTCTTAAAATTGTTAACAGAAAAGTACAACATAAATGTTTCTAAAGGTGATTTCAGAAAAAAAAGAAATGCCTATATTGTAAAACATGATGAAGAAAATTTAAAAAATCCTGTATATAACTATATTATTTCTCGCCTTGGGTTTTTTGGGTTAAACGATCAAATTATTAAATCTTCAGAAATAGGAATTAATTATTTTTTTATGAAAGTATTGTTCTTAGATGATCTAAGCAGCTTCCAAGATGTTGATTACTATAAGACACAATTTTGGGGTGAAAATGATTATACTATTAATTCGATCAATGGATTTTCTTTATTAAGTAAAAATGTGGAATATAGTTATGAGAATGAACAGAAATATTCGGATGAGATAAATATTATTGAATGGGATTTAGCAAGTAAACCAATCCAAGGAAGCATTGTAATTGCTTATGGATCTCAGATAATTATTCCGGACCAGGATAATCCTTTATTTCATGATTTAAAACCTTTTGATCTTTGCTATTGTAAAAAGACTCCTATTAAAATCGAAAGTAACATGGTTAAAACTGTTAATGTTATTACGAAATGCTCATTTAAAGATGCTATAAAAAGTGTTTCTTTAGGAATGACATTTATTGAAGGCTATTATCCACTTTCTCTTGTTAAAGCAGTATTAGATAAAGAGATAAATCCATTTCAAGCAAATCGATTAGTTGTGGAAAACCCAAATAAAATATTTATCCCAAATTATGCTCAATTCATTCAATCATTTAGAGAGTTTTTATTTAGTTTTGTTATTAAAGAAAAGAAATTTATCTTTGAAGAATTAAAATCAGATTTCGTTTCAAAAATAGACCAGTTATTATTATTATTAGATTTAACCAATGAATTAAGTGGCTTAAATTTGCCTTTTTCCGAATTCCTGAGAGAGGTATTAACTCTAGATCTTAATATAAATGAAATGAGATCGAAAATTATAAGCGAAACTCATAAATATATAATCTCTATTTTAGATAAACGAGTTCTCGGAAGTACTGAGATATTTGACTTAAAAAAGTTAAGGAATACTTCGTTTATTAAGTACGCGAATGAGATTTTAAAAATAAGAAAGGAAGAATTTGAATCAACAACCGTTACTAGGTTTTATGAAGATGATGAAATTAGATATGAACTTTCTGAAATTAACAAAACATATTATGGTAAAAAATTCTTGGAAATTCTTCAATTAAGAGATACAACACTGAAATCAGATGAATTTAAAAAGCTCCATAACTTTTCTTTAAAATTGAATCTTAAATTAAAGTACATTGATGTTAGAGTCAAAAAAAACCTATTATAATTGGAGATAAGCATATTAGAGAAATTTGGTTTCAATGTATCTTCTTTTGAAACAAAAATTAAGAAAATTTCATAATTGAGATATGAATATGTTTTTATTTTGCATATATTTTATTTTAAATAGATTCTGAAAGTTAAATTTAGAAATAGTAAATAAAATTCACAAAAAATGAAAAATAGTAATCTCCAACATCCTTCAAAAGATATTCTAGAAAGCAAAGGAACAATTCTTAGTGGAAAGACTATCTGTATGTGTTTAACGGGCTCGGTGGCAGTCGTTTCTTCCCCAATAGTTGCACGAGAACTTATGAGGTTAGGTGCTGAAGTGATTTGCGTTATGTCTAAAGCTGCTACTGAATTAATTAATCCTGCTTTAATGGAATGGGCAACTGGAAACAAAGTTATCACTAAATTAACTGGAGCTGTTGAACATATATATTTAGCTGGAGATAGACCAAGAGGTAAGGGTAAAGCGGATTTAATACTGATTTGTCCTGCTACTGCTAATACAATATCTAAAATTGCGTGTGGAATTGATGATACTCCTGTAACAACTGTGGTTACCACATCGTTTGGTTCATCTATACCGATTGTTATTGTACCTGCAATGCATGAAAGCATGTACAAACATCCAATATTGCAAGAAAATGAAATGAAATTAAGAGAATGTGGGATTGATATATTAGTTCCAAGAATTGCAGAAGGAAAGGCAAAAATTGCACGAATTGATGATATTATTGATAGAGTTATTGATATATTAGTCGCTAAAAAAGATTTAGATGGAAAAAAGATATTAATTACTGCGGGACCTACTAGAGAAGCAATAGATTCAGTTCGATTTGTTTCAAATAAATCCTCTGGTAAAATGGGAATAGAAATTGCTAAAGAAGCAGCAGCTAGAGGAGCGGAAGTATTATTAATTGCGGGGAAATGTAACGTCAAATTACCTGAGTATATAGAAACAATTCACGTTGTTTCAACAGATGATTTTATTAGAGCAGTCAAGGATGAAATCTCGTATAAAAACTATGATTTTTTTATCTCTGCGGCTGCTATTAGTGATTATAAACCTATCGAATGTATAGAGGGTAAAATCTCTTCTGATAATATTGAAGAAATACATCTCAATATGAAATTGACACCCAAAATAATAACTGCTGCAAGGAAAAAAGATTATAACTTATTTATTGTTGCATTTAAAGCAGAAACAGATGTATCTAGAACAGAATTGATTAATAGAGCCTACAATAGGCTTGTTAAATCTGAAGTTGATATGATTGTAGCAAATGATATCGGTCGAGATGATATAGGATTTACCAGTAAATACAATGAAGTGTATATAATCGATAAAAAGAAGCATATAACTCATGTGGAGAAGAATACTAAAAGATATGTTGCATCCAAAATTCTTGATGTTGCCTTAGAGGTATATAAAGCAAAAAAATCAAACCATAATTCAACCTAGAGTTATTTTGCTACTTCTTTTCTATTAATTAAATTCTTTTTACTGTGTTTTCATTTAGGAAAATATTTAAATACTAATATAATTACAGTAAGAAGTGAATAAACAAGTATTTTTAATACAAGAACTAAAGACTTATAATATTAGTTTTCAATCTGTGTAATTAGAATTATAAAAATTTGGAAAAAAATGAATTTAAATTTTCTTTCTATTTTAAAGATAAATGAGTAAAAAAGTAAAAGAGTGCGTTTAAAATTTCAACAAAAGAAGAAGGCAATATAAAGCAAGGCACTATCGCAGAATATATGCGAAAGCGAACCCAATTAGTTGGATTTGAATATGGTTATTGGAAACATGTTCAATATTGTGCAGAATTCACCGATAATGCACTAGATGCTATCGAAAGCTTCCAATGGAAAGAATTAAGAAAACCAAATTCGAAAATTAAATTTTCTTTAGACCAAGAATTATTTTTAGAAAAGTTCTCGATTGTAGAAGCTGCGAATGAGGAAAAAAAGACTCAGCAACTAAATAGTGAAGCAAAACACACTTTAATGCAGGAATTAGGGATAGAAACGTCTAGATCCGAGGAAACTGCTATTTTAAAACCAGAAGAAAAAGATGAGGAATCTGGAGAGATCAGTGACCAAGCAGAATTAGAAGTAGAAGAAGAAGTTAAAAGGATTATTGACGATATGCAAGAAATCATTAAGCCTGTTGAAAATATTATTGATGTGGAACCAATATTTATAGTTCGTATAAGAGAATTTGAAGCAGCTTCATTCTTAACATCTGAAATTAGTCAGAAAAATGTTATGAGTTTTACTTTTGAAATTTTTGATAACGGAACTGGGATGTCAAAAATTGATTTAAGAAAATTTGGGAAGTATTTAGCATCATCTAAATCAATGGAATTAAAACAAACAAGAGGTAGTCAAGGATTTGGATCGCCAAGTGCTTTCAGTGATGCGCAAAACACAACAGGAAAGCCTATTGTAGCTGTTTCGAAGACTGCGGATAATATTTACGCCACCGTTAGTGAATTTTTTACTACCTCAAAAAATGAGAAGAAATATTTAATTCATCCAACCGAAATTGATAGCCCATTTTTACACGGAACCTATGTTAAATTGAATTACTTAAACGTCAAGTATGTAAAGGGATACGTGGAAAAATATATTGAAGAAACCGCATATATGAATCCTCATATTACAATAATCTATATTGATCCTTATGGTAAAGAAAAAATTTATCGTCGATTAGCTTCTTATTTTCCAAAAGAGCCTAAATATGCAAAACCTCATCCTTCTTCCGCCAATATTGGAGATCTCCAAGATTTAATTTCAAAATCTGAAAATAAATCCATTTCATCATTCTTGAAAGAAAATTTTGTTCGAATCAGTTCAAAAACAGCCAACGAAATTATTAATATGGCTGAAAGAAACCTACAGGATAAATTTAATCTTCTCATACTTAAAGAAGGTTTTGTAAGTAAGATCAAAAAAAAAGAAGAAAAAATACATTATCTAAAATTTGAAAAAAGAATTTTTGGTCGTTCAACTAAACCAAGGGATAAACTGATAATTTATGAAGTAAACTCTGAAGATCTTGCAGAAAACTATTGGATGTTGATCTCCGAATATAATCAGGGTGATAAGAGTCAAGAAAAAATTAATAAAGAAATAAGAAAAATAAATAATCGAATTGAAAAGGTTGAGACTCAAAAGGAAACGAAGAAGCTGGAAAAAGATATTAAAAACCTAATTAAAGATATTGATGGTATCCTAAAAGAGAAGGAAAAAATCAGGGAGAGCCTAGATAAATTATTTCAATCAAACATGAATGGGTTAATTGAATTAAAAAAATTAACAAATCGAAATGATTTTGAAGATTTAATTAGAGAAGTTCAGCTTTCCAAAATAAAGCCAAGTGATATAACAAAAGAACAGTTTAATTCACTTTTCCTAGCGTTTAAATCTATTAAATATATGGCACCTCCAACGGATACAGCGATACCTGTTGGCGAATCAATTTTAGAGAATACCCTTATAAAAGAAATTGGGCTTAGAGTTTCTGAAGGTGTTGATGATTTTGATACACCAATCGAGACAATAAATCAAACTATTGATATAATATATGAAGACAAGAAAAATCTCTTAATAAATGAAGACCCCAAGGTCGATTCTGAAATCATTAATAATATCTCTGTAGATTCAGAAGAAATTATCAATCTAAATTCTGATATTTTAAGAAATATCAACGAAATTGATGAAAATTTTGAAGACCAACAAATTATGCAATCTATTGATGAACTTTTAACATATTCCGAAGTTGAACCGATTGAAAATTATGATAATGTATTTGAATTTTTTATTGAAAATTACACTAAGGATGATGATTTTGTATCAGCAGAGACCAGAGCCCCTACAAGTGGAAAAGGATTGGCCTATGTTGTAGAAGCTGTTTTGGCTTATTCAAGAAATATTGAAGTTCCTAAACGTTCGAGAGATGTATTATCTAGATTCGTGAATAGAACACCTAAGTTAAGAGATAGTGCTGATTGTGCAATAACAAAAGCAGTTCAATCAGTTAACTGGAAAAATTATAGTCTTGAGAGCTACGATAATGGTTTACCGAAAGGTCCAATAAAATTATTAGTGAATGTTTCCGGACCATTTGTACATTTAATGTTTAAATCTCAATCAAAAAATGCCTTAGCAGATGACGAGGATTTAATTAAAGAAATGAAATATTGCCTTGAAGCAATAGGAAGAAGACTAAGAGTTTATATTAATAGGAGAGCAAGTATCCATAGAAGTGAAAAAAGATCAAGTTTAATAGAAAAATATATTCCATTGTTTGTTCAAAGTGTGTATAATATCGCCTCTAAAGGAGAGAGTAAATTTAAAGCAAAGTTAGATCGTAAAGAAATTGAAACATTAATGAAGGAAGCAATAGGGAAAAAGCCTGCTCCAACGATTATAAGAGATTTGGAACCTGAAAAACCAGAAATTGCTGAAGTTAAAGAAATTAAAAAAATAGAGGATATTAAAGAAGAAATATCGGAAATTGAGCCAGAAAAGAAAGAGAAGCCAATTGAAAAAGATTTTATTTCCAAAAAAACATTACATAATTGGACCGTAAAGGAGCTCAAGGATTATTGTAATAGCAAGAATATTGATATTCTCTCAAAAGCAAAGAAGGAAGATATTATTGAAAAAATTCTTGATTCTCATAGAGCTCAAGAGATTACAAAGAAACCTGAAATAGAACCGCAAATAAAAATAGAAAAACCAGAACCTACGGTACAAATCACAAGAAAAGTGGAATCTAAAACCTTTAAACCTCCTGTTAAGAAAGTACCCAAAAAACCTGCAACCAAACCAACAACTTCAAAACCAAAATCAACTCAAACTACTTTACCAGTTATAACGACTGATGGGATCCTCAAAGCTTTATCTAACGA
>JAGXNR010000050.1 GCA_019894875.1 Promethearchaeota archaeon
CGTTGTTATTGAAGGCAGAGATTTTATTACAGTTATTTGTCAAACAACAGAGGGGAAAATAATTCTTGTGGAGGCATACCCATATCCATGGCAAATGAAAACAATAACTGCGGTTGGGGGTATGATCGAAGATGACGAGAAATCTAAGGAAGCTGCAATAAGAGAAACAGAAGAAGAAACCGGTTATAAAGTGGAAAATATTACCTATTTAGGAAAAACAAAAATTTCCTTTCTTAATACTGTTAATAATTACCTTTATTTTGCTATTGTGAAAAGAATTAATTCGAAACCATTAGATCCAAATGAAATTATTTCAGTAAATGAATTTTCCATTGAGGAAATACATAAATTAATTAAAAATGGTGACATTTTACATAGCTCAACTATGAACGCTTTTTTACTTGCTAAATTCTATAATTTGATTAAATAGACGTACACATTGTAAAACGAGTATGGTTTTAATCGATAATAAGGTTATATTCTGTCCTTTATGCGAATTAATGAGTAGGGAGAAAAATAAGGAAAAGGTGCAGATCCTTCAAGAGATTTCTTGAAGAGTCAATTTTTGCTTTATAAAGCCTATCAAGAAAAGGAAATCTTCTTGTTATTTTTCGCTTTTAGGTTTGTATTTAAAAAAGAAAACAATCATAAAATACATAATATATAGCGAAGCAAGCCCGATTATCAATCCTACGGGACCTTCACCACTAAATAATCCAAGATACTGTTGTAAGAATATTCCTAAAATGACCATGATGAGCATCATTAATATCTTTCCGATAAACATCCAAACAAACGTCTTTTTTACGTCGTATTTTACCATCCCTAATGGAACCATGAGTAAAGACTCAGGAAGTGGTGATACTCCGAAAATCAGGATCACTGCTGGAATTATTTTAGGTTTTTTTAGAATAAGTTTAGCCCAACGATTCTGTAATTCTGGCTCATCTTGACTTATAACATATTCTGCGCCTCGTCCAATGTAATAGTCTAAAAGATCGCCAATCGTGTTTGAAATCGCAGAAAAAAAGACTAAACCAGTTATGAGAATTCCAGCTGTGTAGACATTATTAGCAACCCATGCTGCTGAGAATAAAGCAACGGGAATCATATATGGGATGGGGATAGGAATTATGGCTCCTATAAAACAAAGGAGTGATACAATCCCAATTGCCATCCAATAATTAGCCGTTCCTAGAGTGCCCATATCAAACCAGTTACTGACATCGAGCAATGCTCCCACATCCTGGTAAATAAAGCATAAAATCGTTACTATGACAATAATTACAAAAAAAATAATGAGAAAAAGATCAGATTTTTCAATTTTTTTCATGATTTTCAGCAGAAGTATTTTTTTTTATAATAAAATAATAGAATAAGAAGTATCGTGTTATTTATTCTTTTTTAAACTTATTATCTCTTGCGTTTAAATATGCTGGAGCCAACCTTCTCACGTCTGGATTCAATAATCTCGCAGCGTGGACTTGATCAACGTAATGCACAATGATATGACATGTGGTACTAAATATCACGTATTTTTTATCGTTTGAATCTCATTAATTATATTTTCCTACTCCAATAGTTTCATGATCTCGATAATTTCTCTCAAAATAATAATAATAAAGAAGCCCCAATTTGTTAAATATAAATATTCCGTTAAATTTTATCAAGTGATGATTTTATATGGTTGAGGAAAAAAAATCTAAACTATTTTTTTTGGGAATATTCCCAAAGTGTCCCTTCTATAATCCTTTAACTCTATTGTTTATTTTTGCACTAATTAGTCTTGGCACTGTAGGGATATATTTTTTAAATTTTTGGGCTGCTGTCGTGTATTAATATATGCTATTTTATGGTACTTCTTACTTATGCCCGTAGTGCATTGCCAATATTGTTATTACAAAATTAAGGATACTACCGTAGATAATACGACAGGGAAGCCTATTGCGAAGCTGATGCCTAAAGAACAATGGAAAGAAACGTGCTTACAGAAGCATGTAGATTGCGGGAAAAAATGGGGGAACAATTTTTTCATAGTATGGTTTTTCCCTATTATTTTGATAATTATTTCGTTCTTTTTGAATTTTTCTATAGTTGCTTTAATATCTTTAATTGGCTTTATAGTTGTGCTGGCAGTGATGCTTATTCATGTGAAACTGAAAGTCTGTCCTACATGCGCTATCGTAGATGAATGCCATGCAGCTTTTTAAAACTAAAATGGTGAAACATTTTAATGATTACTCGCACTTCTACAAAGAAGATTCGAAATATCAATGGGGTGGAAAAATTCAGCTGATCACACAAGATATATATAATCGGATTCAGAGAAGCTATCCTTTTTCAATGACAATACCAGTACCACCAGTAGGATAACTGAACTTTATTGCCCCAGCATCACATACCTGAAAACAAGCACCACATTCTAGGCATTTCAATTGATAATCATCCATAATATAGATCCTTCCTTCTTTTTTTCTCCATAAATTCATGACACATATTACCAAACAACGTTCACAATTATTACATTTTGTTGTATTGATTGAAATAAAGTCTCCCGTTCCAGGGATTCTTTTACTTAAACCTTCAAGCTCAATTTTCATTTCTCTTGACCTCCTCTTCTTTTCTTTTTTTGAGGAAGCATATCTAAAAGTTTGGGTAGTATCTTCATAACTTTCCTTGGATCCATTATTTTTTCTAAATCATCTTCAAAGACCTTAGCAACAAGAGGAAACACATTTTTCATAATAAAGGGTGTTGCCTTTGGCATGTAGGATTTTACATGACTTACTATTTGTCTAACCCGTTTAGCGTGGGGTTGAGACCAATCAAATATTCCCCCAAGAATTTCCATAATCATCGGTACAAACCAAGACATTGTTTCCTTAGGTTTAAACGGTAATTCTTTCCAAATGTTCCATAACTCACTTCCCGCTTCAAATTCTTCTCCTATACTCGATTTCTTCCATCCTTCATCAAATTTATTTAGCATTTGCTTCGAAAAATCTCCACATGAAAAAGCTTCAGCCGCTACTTCTGCTGCGATTTTACCCGTCACCATAGCGGGATATATGCCTTCTGCTTCGAGAGGGCATGGAAACCCTCCTGCATCACCAATCAATATAATTCCATCAGTATGAGTATTGTAAGGATAATCTAACCAAGGAAGTAAATGTGCTTGAACTTCACGTGGCTTGGCTTCAAGTATTTTCAACAATCTTTGGTAATATTTTAAATTAACAACCCTATTCAAGTAGTATAATGGGTTTTTATCCCACCACGTCATCCAATTGCCTAAACCTTGGTGAAAACCATCATTAAAAAAAACCTGATAAGACGCCGGAAAGTTTGATCCCCACCATACAGCAAGAGTTTCATCACCCATAATATCATCGATTTTTTCTGGAGGAGCTTGAAAATCATATTGAAGAGTAAGTGTTACTTGATTTTGAGACCATTTAGATCTTAAACCTGATTTCTGTGCAACAGTTGAGACGGCACCATCTGCGCCAATAACTATAGGAGCTTTATATTTTTCACCTTTATCATCAATAACACCTGCTATCTTTCCATCCTCTTTTATCAAATCTACAATTAACGTAGATGTTTTTAATTCTGCTCCAGCATCAGTAGCAAACTCAGCAATCCATGGGTCAAACTCACTACGATATAAATTCATAGTAATCCAACTTTTTGCGGGTTCATATGAGACAGATTCTGTCGGACGGGCCATAATATAACCTGCTACGATATCTTCCTTGTTTACAAAATAATTTCGGGAAGCTGTTCCTGCCCTCATGGAAGGACATTTCTCTGGAGTTAAATTTTTCATCAATTCAGGAAAGTCCCTAAACATTCGTGGCCCTAATCCACAACCCGAAGAATTTTTTTCACCTGGCTTACGACCACGCTCAAAAAAGATCACATTTAGACCTTTTTCTGCCGCGGTTTTGGCAGCAACAGAACCTCCAGGCCCCGCACCGACTATTATTATATCATATTTATTCATAGGAATATCATTTTTTTAAATTTCTTTATAGAAAATATAATTGATTATTAGTGCATTTCAATTATATAAAATTTAGGTTTTTAAAGTTTACACATGAACTACACAATTTTAATGATCTATACTTAAAGAGATTATAAATTATGTGAGTAGGAATGTTTCAAATCACATTTCTATTAATCAATTATAAGTAGGAAGTTAAGTTTTTATTAGTATCATTTTATTTATAATTTTAAAGTGGAAAAATTGGAAGAGCAGAAGAAAATGATTAGGGGAGGGGATGTATTAATAAAATGCCTCCTCGAGGAATCAGTAACAAAGATATTTGGGATAATCGGTGGGCAACTCCTAACGGTATATGATGCTGTTTATAGGTGGGGTCGTGAGAAAGGGATAGATACTGTTATGTTTCGACATGAGCAGGCCGCAGCACATGCGGCTGATGCATGGGCAAGAGTAACTAATACACCTGGAGTGTGTATGGGAACGGTAGGCCCTGGCGCGACACATCTAGTACCAGGTGTAGGTGCTGCATGGGGTGATAATATTCCTATGATTGCAATAGTAGCACAAGTAAAAACTCAAGAGGCTGACAAATTCGCATTGCAAGGGGGAATAGATCAAATCACAATGTTTAAACCAATAACTAAATACCAAAAAAGTGTCCGCAAGGTAGAAAATATTCCCGATGCGGTTCATAAGGCTTTCCGAGAGGCTACAGGAGGACGTCCTAACCCCGTTTTATTAGAATTTTATGAAGATGCTTTAATTGAAGAGATTGAAGAAGATAAAGTAAAAATTCTTACCAAAAATCAATATCGAGCGGTTGGAAAGCCTGCAGTAGATGCTCAATTAATTAAGGAATCTCTGGATATGTTATTAAATGCGAAAAATCCATTGATTATCTCTGGTGGGGGTGTTTCTCGTGCGGGAGCCTGGAATGAGTTACAGGAATTTGCGGAATACCTACAAATTCCCGTGATAACTACTGTTATGGGTATTGGTACTATATCAAATCAATCAAAATGTCATTTAGGCACTACAATGAGAATGTTTATGTCAATGGCACGTGATGCTGATGTTATCTTAAATCTTGGATGTAAATTCTCGTTTATAATGGGACATGGTGCTGAACCGATATGGAACGACTCCCAAAAAATGATACAAGTTGATATTGATCCTGGTATGATCGGGAGAGAGAAACCGGTTACCATAGGAATAGTGGGTGACTGTAAATCATTTTTAACTCAAATACTTGATGAGGTAAAGGATAAGCAAAGAGTTGAGAAAAGGGAATGGTTAGAGAACCTTCTAATAACTAAAAAGCAAATGTTGGTGGCATTGAAAAACATGGCTTCAAGTGATAATATACCTATCGATCCATTCAGGATGGTAAAAGAAGTATTAGAGTTTATTGATGACGATGCAATATTAGTAATCGATGGTGGAAACATAGTCTATAGCACTCATGCTCTACTGCATTTATACAAGGAAAGAAAACCTTTATCAACGGTTCATTCAATTTGTATGGGACACTTAGGAACTTCAATACCGTATGGTATCGGTGCTAAACTGGCAAAACCAGAAAAGCAAGTAGTTTCAATATCGGGGGATGGTTTTTTCGGTATCAACATTCAAGAATTAGAGACAGCAGTACGTTTGGGCTTAAAAGATTTGATTTATGTGGTAGCAAATAATAGTGCATATGGGATGATCAAAACAGCACAGCAATCTGTGTTTAAAAATCGTACTATAGATGTAGATCTCCCTGAATTTGATTATGGTAGATGTGCTGAGATTTTTGGATGTTATGGTGAATCAGTGTCTGATCCCAATGAAATTAAAAATGCTCTTCAGCGTGCTAAAAATTCTGGCAAACCGGCAGTCATTGATGTAAAAATTAGATGATACTAGTCTATAAATTAAATATTTTGCCCATTACTTTCAAGCTAAATCTTCTTCCCAACAACCCCGACATACAACGTTGTTTCATTTCTCCCATCAATACCTAACATTTCATTTATTTCATCATCGTAAATCGCCCCAATAGTACATGCTCCCAAATCTAATGCTTCAGCAATTAAATAAAAATTCTGACCAATATGTCCCGCGTCTAAATAAATATATCTATAGCATCTTTGGAGATACTTCCATTTAGATCGCTCTATATTCGCGGTCCATACAAAACTGACTGCTGAGTTATACGCGATTTTTTGATCTAAACACCCTTTGGAGATTTCATTACGAAAATCCCCTTCCTTTAGTAATTCAAGACTATGGTCTGGTACATTATAATGATATATTCCCTGATCTATATCTTCAACTTTATTGATTATTGGGTATACTTCAATTGGATATAATCCTCCTGCGGAAGGTACCGTCCTAAATGCGAATTGGGGAAAGATCCGAGTTAAACCCGACATACCAAATAATAATAGGCTAAGTTGTGACTTAGAAATAGGCACATCCTTGAATTTTCGAGTAGATTTTCTATTAAGAACCACTTTCCAAAACGATAAATCTTTATCAAATTCAGGATTTACTAGTTTAATTGTTTTTATTGCTTTGGGGTAGGTTTTATAAGTCTCAGGTTTATTATTCCAATCCAATCGATGTTGTGGCAAATTTTCTCTATTATATTTGGATTTTTGTTGAAATAGATCTCCATAATTATCCACTTGATTATTCATATTGAAATTAGATGCTAATACACATAAAAATATTCATGTAATAATTTAAAAATCTTAATATGTAAAGGTGTAGACTAAATTTGCATAAAGAAAAGAGATAAGAAAAATTAAGATAAAAAGAAGAAGATATAAATATAAGATTAGTCCCTCTTTACCTCATATCCTGCTTTTTCCCTGTCATACGTAGTTTCTGTTATCCCACGATCTTTAAGAAAACGCTTCATTATTCTATGAACTTCGCTTTTAGGGAGTCTTTCAAGAAAATCAACGTATCGCGGGATCATAAAATATGCCATTTTACCTTGACAAAAATCAAGTAATTCTTCTGGTGTCATAAATTCACCTGGTTTTAACACAACTGAAACCATCACCTCATCTTCTCCTAATTCCGATTTAACCCCATAAGCTGCAGATTCTAGTACTTTATCATGTAAATTCACAATCTTTTCAATACTAAATGAGGCAATATTTTCACCACGTCTTCTAATAGCATCCCTTTTCCTATCTACGAAGAAAAACCAATCATCTTTATCATTGTATGCCATATCACCGGTATGAAACCACATTTGCCCATCCTTTCCTTCTCGAATTAAATTCTTTGATGCCTTCTCATCCTTATAATATACCACTTGCCTATGTTTAACTTCTCCCTCTTTAACTAAAAATACTAATTCTCCAACTTCTTCAGGTTTTTCTAGAATCTCTCCGTTATCATCCATGATCCTAGCTATCATACCAGCAGGGGGTTTTCCCATCGTTCCAACGGGAGGATTTTCTTTTTCTCTACTAAAAATTCCTAATGAGAATCCACCTCCATCTGTTGCGGTATAACCTTCCATAATTTTCACACCGAATCTTTCCTCAAATGCCACCCAAAATTCTTTGGGACAGGCAGCAGAAATAATTCCTCTCACTTTATGATCTTTGTCATTTGGTCTCTCTGCTTGTTTTAATAATATGGGAACCATCGCTCCGAGCGTATTAAAAACTGTAACACCATACTTTCGACATATATCCCAATGACGACTAGCACTAAATCTTTTACCTAAGATTAAAGGTATCTCACCTAAATAAGCAGGTAAACTCGTAATAAATAACGCATTTGAATGAAATAAAGGTAGACTCGTAAAAAGAACATCGTCAGGTTGGTAAAATATATTAACTAAACTGTTTAGACCTTGAAGATTTAAACCACCAAACAACTTACCTTGATAAAATGTTATTGCTTTTGGGAGACCTGTGGTTCCAGCAGTATACATAAGCATACTTAGATCATCTAGACTAATCTCAACATCAATATCGTCATCATTTGCTCGCATTATTTCTTGGAGAGAAACTGTTCCTTGAGGTAATTTAAAATCTTTGGATGCTTCATTGGTGTCAACTATGATATACTTAATCTTAGGTAATTGATTTTTTAAATTTAAAATCGCATCTAAAAATGACCAATGGATGATAATAGCTGAAGCATTTGAATGATCTACTGTAAATCTTAAACCTTCTCCTCGTAATGATATGTTAATCAATACAGAATACACGTCCATTTTGAATGTGGCAAATAATGCCCAGAAGAATTCAGAAGAATTTATTTCCATTAACGCAACACCATCCCCTTTTTTAACACCCAAGTTAAACAAGCCATTTGCCAATCGATTTGACATTAAATGCATATCTTTATAAGAATACTTTTCTTCGATCCTATTGTCAAAGTCTCTGATATATGTCATGAAAATCTTATCGCCTACTGTTTCTGCCTTATGTTTAATCATATCTCTTAAAATGGTATTTCTTCTTAACCTAAATTTTTTTGTTGTCGACACTTCTTTTTACCAACTTTTTTGAAATTTCAAAAGCTAAATTGGAATCCAATTGTAATTATTTATTTGTTTTAGAAATTAATAAAATTTTCCACTAAAATTGAATAGAATAGATTGGATAAACACGTATATAATTGCTGAATCGTTTCTTCTTCGTTCTAGTGTATAACCTAAGAGAAAATTGTATCGTATTCGATTTAGGGGGCAATCATAATTCACAAAAACTCGAGGGGAGAAGTGTGTTTCTTAAGAACTTCCAACTTTGATTTTTCTCTTTAAATTTATTTAATAATGGAAAATCCTTAATATAAAGTAAATTTAAATAGTAAAGAAAGAAATGCAACATTAATACTAAGTAGATAAACAAGTGATTTAAGGTAAGATATCCAAATAAGGTAGTAGAAATAATTAAACAACTCCCTGAGGGACATACAGGATTAGAAAAGCTAATAAAAAAAAACTACCAAAAAATTAATTTTGATAAATTAAAGTTTTTTAATCTCAAAAGTGAGTTAAAAGAAGTACAACTTTTTTATAAACAAGTCATTGAAGAGATTCTTTTATCGAATCCAGAAGTATTAGAATTGCTTATGACATTGTGTGTGATCAATACTAATATAGATACCAATATTGATAGAATATCTATTGAAACCTGTTGTAAATTTTCAGATATAGAGAACTCTATCAAAGCTTTATTAGATACACAAATATTAAAGAAGAAAAATGGTAAAGTAGAGACCTATGAATTCTCATTTCAAGAGATCCAAGATGTCTTAAATTCCCTAGCTGATGAGAAGTCCCATCAAACAGCACTACAATATTATGAAAAAAAGCTTAAAAAAGCTCGAGGTGACATTAGAGATGAAATTGAAATACTATTTCATAAGGTAAAATTAGCTCCATCTGAGGAATTAGTAAATGAATTTTTAGCAATGGGTAATAATATAGAACAATTTGACTATGGATATAAAAGATTAATTGATATTGCTGGGGAATTGCTTATACTTGAAGATAAATATAAAGCACCTATTCTATTCGTGGTTGGAAACATTCTATCTATCCTAGGAAATTCTGAGGATGCCGAGAGAATCTACCTTCAAACTTTGGATCTTTACAAAAATTTAGCGAAAAAATATTACAGAATCTATTTACCCTACCTGGCTGCAACTCAAAAAAACCTTGGGACTTTATACATCGATTTAAAACGGTTTGAAGAAGCAGAAAAGATTTATAGCGATGCTTTAAGCTCATACAATGAGTTAGAAAGACGATATTATAACTTACATTCTCCTGACTTTGATTCAAAAGAGAATAACTATCAGGAAATATCATATATCGATGATTTAAAGACATACAATGAGTTGTTAATGCAAAACTACGATATATATTTACCTGAGCAGCCATCAATTGCAAGTGATTTAGGAAGTATTTGTGTTGATTTAGACTTATTAGAGGACATTCAAGATGGTTCCATTGATTCAATAGATAGTTACAAGAAATTAGCGAAAATGTGTTATGACATGTATTTAATCGATATTGCTAAGACTCAGAGTAATCTTGGGATGATCTATAGCGAATTAATGAAATTTGAAGATGCGGAGCAGATGCACCTTGAGGCATTAAAGATTAAGAAAAAAATAGCCGTCCTACATCCCGATCAGGTTTTACCTGAATTGGTTCTTACTCTCTTAGATCTTGGAGACTTGTATGCTATTATGAATAAATTTGAAGCCGCAGAACCAATGTTCAACGAAGCATTACAAATATCTAAACGATTAGCTGAAAAAAGTCCAGAAATATACTTATATAACGTTGCTCTTATTCAGAGTTCTCTTGGGACGGTTTACACTAGATTGCAGAAGTATGAGAAGGCAGAAGGAATGTACCTTGATGCGCTAAAAATCTTTAAACAATTTGCTAGAGAAGACCCCAAAACTTTTTCACACAACGTTGGTGAGATTCAAAACAACCTTGCGAATTTATTTTTGATTTTAAGAAATCTTGATAAAGCTGAGTTATATCTTAATAAAGCGGTTAAAAAAAATTACAAAGACATTGATCTATTGTACAATCTTGCTTGTCTCGAATCACTTAAAAATAACCATCTAAAAGCTTTGGAATTATTGAAAAAAGTAGTTAATCATGATAAAAGATATATTGAAATGATTTTATCAGATGAAAGATTTGACAACATTAAAGAGTTGAAAGAATTCAAAGAGTTAACAAATTCATGAAGTTTCCAACTTGAATAACACCAATTTAGCCTTTTCTATTGAGTGACTAGCTTTCCCCTCCCCAAAATTTATTACTTCAGATATACATTTTGGGTTCACTTTAAGTTCAACAAATTAATCTATTTATGAGATTATTGATACAAATATCCTAATGAATATAAGAAAAATAGGGCATTAAGGAAAATGGGCCGAAATCAAAAAGATTTTTCATCAGGTGAAGTAAAAAAACAACAGGTTAAAGGGAATCTATTGAGTCCTTTACCGGTAGTGTTAGTAGGGGCACTGGTAAATAACCGTCCAAATTATCTCGTCATTGGTTATATCGCACCATTTAATTTTGGAAATCATATTTTTTTCAGCTTATATAAAGACCGGTATACCAAAATAGGAATTCATGAGAATAGAACCTTTAGTGTAAATATTCCTACAGAAGATCTCTTAGCACAAACAGATCTCTGTGGAAGTAAGTCGGGAAGAGATTTTGATAAGAGCAAGATATTTGACACTTTTTACGGAGAACTAAAAACAGCACCAATGATTTATCAATGTCCAATAAATATTGAATGTGAGGTTAGCGAAATTCTTGATTATGAGCCGAATGAAGGAATCATCGGTAGAGTTGTAAGATCTTATGCAGATCCCCAATTCTTAACGGGAGATAAGTTAGATTGGAGGAAAATTCATCCTATTTTGTGGGCTACTGGTGGTGATTTTAATTATTACCGTCTTGGTGAGAGGATTAATCAAGAGGATAACAATATATAGTAAACAAAAATTAATTTTGTCTATTCTATTTATAATCAAGGATATATTATGTAATTCTATTAAGATGATACTTCATGATTTTGAAATAACTCACAAGAAAACTGATAAAATTCTGGTTGGTTATACCAATTTTCGTGGTGAAATTTCAGATATTCCTTCTCAACTAGAAAAATTAAATCAACAATGTGGAGATTTCGCGTTAGGTCTTCCCTTAGCTGTTATTGACTATGGAGTTTATAGCAGTGGAGGGAAAGATATAGATATTTGTATACCTATTAAAGAAACAATAGAATTAGATAATATTAATACTAAATACCTTGAATCAAGAGAAGTCTTCTCAAAAATTCATATAGGCTCATTAGAAAATATTAATCAAACCTTCGGACAATTGGCAGAATATTTTAGTTTACATGGCATTCCTAGTACAGCACGGTTACGATTAGTATTTCATCTCTATAATAAGAAAAATCCTAGCGATAATGAAATTGAAGTACAGAGTGGAATACATCCCTGGGATAAAATATTAGCTAGTAATATAGAAACATCCCTAGGTGGAGATGCTCGGAAAGAAATTATGAAAGATAAAGAAAAATATTTTACTATTGAATCAAGCATTAATGAAAGAGCTCAATGGATAAAATCTATGCTTGAAAAGCTTGATGAAACCGCAAATAAATATGAAAAATATGATATTCTTTCATGTTGTGCCCACAATTTCTCTCAAAAACGCATCAGTACATTCAATTCAATCTGGAAGAAAACAGGGAGTGTAGAAGAGGTTCTCAAAAAAATGCACCAAGATTATGACTGGTATGAGGATCCTGAACTTAAGGAAAATGTAATCCATGTAACTAAAATTCCTTATAATCGTGAAGTTTATGAAAAAGCAGAAACTCTCGAAGAGAAGAAAAAAAGTTATTGTCATTGTCCAATGATTAGAAATCATTTAAATGAAGGAATTTCACCTACGTTTTGTAATTGCAGTGCTGGTTGGTACCGTCAATTGTGGGAAGGTATCCTGGAAAGACCTGTTAGCATTAAAATTATAGCATCACTCGTTAAAGGAGATCAAAATTGCAGATTTGCAATATCTCTTCCAACAATTTAAGTTTGTAAGATTGATTATAATTAGAAGATTTTAAATTTAATTTTCCTTAGTAAAATTGCAAAATAAGCTTAAATATTTTGCGAATAATGTTCTGTTTCATAATTACTATGGTAAATACTCCTTATTTGGCTACCTTCATAAAAAATGACCGACACAAATGTATAAAAACTAGAATATCATTCTTCTAGATGCAACAAAATCGAGGTGATAGTATGCCAAAAGTTGAAGTAAAAACGGAAGCGAACGCATCAGCAAAAACTATTTATGATATTTTAATGAATGATGATATGGAAACTAAATGGAACTTAACTGTAAATGAAAATGTTAACATTGGACCAAATAAATGGGAAGTGAAGTCTACGATTGGAGATCTCACATCTACTCGCGTAGAAACCAAAGAAAATAAAAGAGTTTCTTTTGATATTGAAGGGTCTATATTTACCAAGATGGGATATATATTAAAGCCGAAGGGTGATACAACTAATGTCTCACTTTGGGGTGAATTTGAAGATGAGAAGAATAAAAGAATTCTTGAGTCTGCTGGAGGTGTTCTTCTAGAAGGTTTAAAACGATTCTCAGAATATATTGAAGAAGGTGGGGATCCAGAAAGTTTTGATAAAAAACAATTAACAGTAACTCCCTAAATCTTTTCATTAATTACTCATAATATTAAATTCTTTTTTTTTAAGAGTGTAATCCTACATTGATGGTAGTCTTAATTGAAAACACTTTTTTTTATCGCTATTTTAATTAAATTAAAAGAAATTAAGAACGTGTTTGATAGTGAAAGAACAAAAATGGTCTTTTGATGAAGTTATTGATCGTTCTGAGACTCAATCCACAAAATGGGATTATTATGATAAAGATTTATTACCACTTTGGGTAGCGGATATGGATTTTAGAGTACCTCAACCAATTATTAATGCCATTATAGATCGGGCAAAACATGGTATATTTGGTTATTCATATTTCCATTCTGCCTACTTTGATGCTGTGTTAAACTGGTTTAAACGACGGTATAATTGGGAAATAAAGAAACAATGGCTAGCTTTCACCCCTGGTGTAATCCCTGCAATCAATATGGCGATCCAATCTTTCAGTAATCCCGGGGATAAGATTATTGTACAAAATCCCGTATATTATCCATTCTTTGGGGCAATTAAAAACAATGGTCGGCAAATATTACATAATCCATTAAACTTGATAAACAAGCGATATCAGATGGATTTTGATGATCTTAAACAAAAAATTAAGGATCCAAGAGCAAAAATCCTAATCCTCTGTAACCCCCATAATCCCGTTGGTAGAGTATGGACAAGAGATGAGTTGATAACTATTGGGAAAATCTGCATCGAAAATGAGATTTTGATTATTTCAGATGAAATCCATTGTGATTTAATACATCCTGGATTTACTCATACAAATTTTGCCAATATCAGCAATGAATTTGCTATGAATTCAATAACATGCACTTCTTTGAGTAAAACCTTTAATCTAGCGGGGCTTCAACTTTCAAATATCATAATTCCAAATCAAAAATTACGACATTCTTTTCTAAATCATATTGAAAGTGTGTTTATACCCGAAGAATTTGGGTATTTACCTAATGATTTGTCACTTGCTGCATTTACCGCAGCACATCAGCACTGTGATGAGTGGCTAAACTCACTTTTATTATATCTTAATGAAAATTTAGAGTTTCTCAAATCATTCCTCAAAAAAAATCTTCCTCAAATTGAAGTTATTGAACCCGAGGGAACCTATCTTGTTTGGCTAAACTTTGGGAATTTAGGGATTGAGTTTGATAAGTTGGAGAATTTCTTGCGGGAAAAGGCAAAAATTGCTCTGGACGATGGATCTATGTTTGGGAGTGGTGGAGAAGGATTCCAAAGAATTAATATTGCTTGTCCACAAAAGACTCTAAAAAAAGCTCTTGAACAAATACTTAATGCTGTTAAGGAATTATAAAGTTAGATTTCTCAATTAATTTTTCTGCCTTTTTTAAAAAACGCAAATATAACTTTTATTATTTAATTATTGTACTTCTCAATAAACCTCACAAATTGTTTTTTAGTTATCCTTTTTTTGATGCATTATTTTGTATGATCATATAACACAATTTACCATTAAACTTAGGAAACATTTAACTTAGGGAATTATATAGATGAAAAAATTAGCAAAAAAACTTGGGAAAGTTGATATTAAATTATCAAAATGGACCCGAGATTTATTATATACCCATTTAATTGAGGTTTGTGAAGGATTAGAAGAACATGATAAATTAATGAAGTTATTTCCTTCAAAACAACAACAAAAGAATACCTAAAATTCTAATTTCTATATTCACCTTACAAAGAAGATTTCAAGAAACAATATAGATTATAGTTTTGAGTCTAGCCTTTAGCATAAGTTCCAATAGCGTATAAATAATCCAACTTTCCTAGAATATCTTCCCCATAAACCATTTTTCTGTTCGGCTTTCCTTTTTCTTCAGTTAAATCTGTTATAGTCGAGATTTTATCTCGCAGAGAGGGATGATTAGGTATGATTAAATTATCTGCTCCTAAATTTATCCCTTTTTTGATGATTTGTAGCGCTGTACTTAAATCTTTAGCTAGTAAAGGGCCTAATCTTACTTTAGAAAGCACATTAGAAAGAAGTGCATAACCTTCATTTTCTACGACTAATAATTTAGCCCCTAAAGCAATTCTTGCTTTCAAATAAATGGTTCTGTTAAATCCCATGGTTTCTTTATCAAGATTCAATACCCAATCAGGTATTGAATTCATAATTTTAACATTCTCTATAAGTTCTTGATTTTCAGGTTTTACTTTTACAAGATGGTGCATCGAAGCACTAAATTTTCCCCGAAAGCCGTATTTTTTATAGATTGGTTCCCCAAATTTTGAAGCATAAAGTATTACAGATTTAATACCTAAACTTAGCGTTATATCCATTAATTTTTTAAATATTGATGTGCCTATACCCTGTCCTCTGTAATCTTCTAGCACACCCATATATCCCACACTCGCGACTTGCTGAAATAGGAATAATCCCCCCACACCGATTATTTTATCTCCTTTCTCAGCAATAAGAAATTTAGCTATATTTTCATTAATTAAATATTTCCACATCTTTTCTTCAGCTAAAATATAAGTAAAATCCATCCTACCAAAAGCCAAAAGGAAAGTTTTAATACTTTCAAGAACCTCATCCATTTTTGGCTCTCTAATCAAAAAAGAATCCATTTTTACACCTCTAGAAGTAAGATAAATTTATAAATTATGGTAATGATTATTTGACTTTTACATTTTCTAAAGGAACCCATCCTTTCTTTCCTTCCTTATTCACAGCCCAAACCCAACCGCTTTCCTCTTTTTCTATTTTTAATTCCTCTCCAACGGACACCGCTAGTTCTGTAGCTTCATAATCTAGTAACATCATGCCGGAATTACCTTGAATCTCTAAATAGTTACTAGGAACCCATCTTTCTATCCCATCGTTATTCATACACCAAACCCATCCCGGCCATTCACTATCTTTGATCCCAATTTGAAGTTTTTCCCCTTTTTGGATTTTCAATGGATCTATATAGGGAGATGTATACTCAACAATAACTATACAATACTTGTCTTTCATTTTTTTCAAAAATCTTTTAAACTATATATATTCAATTACATTTTTCTTTTTCATAACAATATACTAATTATTTTTTTAAGAAATTGATAAGAAACATAATTTTTGATATTGGGAACGTACTAATAAATTTTAAGCCAGATCAGTTTTTAAGACGATTTATTAATGATGAGTATCGTATAAAAGAGTTTCTCACTAAAGTGATAAAAACGGAATTATGGTTAAATTTAGATCGTGGGATAATTTCACTCGAGGAAGCTCGGAAGGAATACTTAATACGATATCCTGGAGAAAGTAATTTGTTATTAACTTTTTTTGCCCATTGGAAAGAGATGTTAACGCCCATTACTCATAACATAAAAATTTTGCGAGAATTGAAGTCTAATGATTACAAAGTATATCTCTTATCAAATTATATCAAAGAAGCATTTGATTATGTTGTAAATCGTAACGAATTTTTTGCAATAGTAGATGGAAAAGTAATTTCTAGTGACATAAAATCTGCTAAACCAGAACTAAAGATCTATCAGAATTTATTTGAAAAATATGATTTACGGCCAGAACGATGTGTTTTTATTGATGATACTGAAGCTAATTTACATCAAGCACAGTCTTTGAACATGAAAACTATTCATTATTTTGATGGTATCGATTTAAGATCAGAGCTAAGAAAATTGAAAGTAAATATTTAATTCAAGCTTATCAATTACTAGACTGGTTTCAAACTCCTGATTTCAAATTTAGATTTACAATCTCTAATTCAGAATCATTTATTAAACTGACTTTAATCTTATTATCCATATTATAAGCCTCCTTATAGATAAGCCTTTTAATCTTTGCATTTATTAGCAATTTCAAACAACTCATACAGGGAAATGTTGTCGTATAAAGAGAGGTATTCCCTTCAATTGCTGTACCATGAATCGCCGCCTGAATAATACAATTAATTTCAGCGTGAACACCCCTACATAATTCCGGCTTTTCTCCAGGATTTAGTGATTTTCGGATACAGGTTTCTGAAGTACAATGAATAAAACCAGAGGGAGCACCATTATAGCCAGTGGATAAGATATGGTTATCTTTTACGAGCACTGCTCCTACTTTTCTTTTAATACAAGTAGATCTTGAAGAAGCAACTTCAGCGATCCTCATAAAATATTCATCATTCGAAACTCGCTTATTCATTTTCTTTTCAACCATCGATATATACTGTTATTTTACCACTTATCAAATTTGGGTTCTCTTCTTTCAAAAAATGCCACACTAGCTTCTCTTGCATCATTAGATTTACTGGTTACATTTTGAGTTTGATTTTCTAGCTCTATCGCAGATTCCAAAGAGGGCGCATCAATATTTATGTTTAGTGCTTGTTTTGTTAATCGAAGACCTAAAATGCTCTTTCCTAGCATATTCCTTGCGATTTTCAAAGCTTCTTCAAGTATATTATTGTCCGGAACTACTCTTGAAACAAGTCTAACACGTTTAGCTTCTTTTGCGTCTACATCCTTTCCAGTATAAATTATCTCTGCGGCATCAGAAAATCCAATTATACGTGGAAGCCAATATGTACTTCCACAATCTGCTCCGGATACACCAATCTTTATAAAAGCATTACAGAAGATTGAACTTTCTCCCGCAATTCGAATATCCGCGGCTAATGAAAGTGCAAGACCCCCTCCATAAGCAGGGCCTTTAACTGCAGCAATTACAGGCTGAGGGATTTTTCGTAGTTTAATCATTATCTGAGTAATCCGTCTTTGGAGCATAAAGCCAATCTTCATAGAATCCTTGGTCTTTAGATATCTAAATCGAGGATCGTTTTTATACAGCTCATTACTGCTCAAAGAACCCATGTCCTTTAAATCGAGTCCTGCCGAGAATGCCCTACCTTCTCCAGTTAAAATAACCACATTGATATCATAATTATTTTCTAAATAATCCAGATAATCAAGGAACTCCTCTATCATTTCAAAATTAATTGCATTCAACCTTTCAGGTCTGTTAAGGGTTATAATAGAGATTCCTTCTTCTCGTTCATCAATTTTTAGAGTTTTATATTCTTTCATGAATAACACAAAATGGGAGTATAAAATACTGTAATTAATAGTATATAGAAAAGGTTTAACTTTTAGTTGTTAAGTTAATATCATCTTTTCAAGGTCAATTTTTTAATTAAGAAAGCTCCTGAATTATTTGAATCACTTCAGAAATTTGTTTGATTTCATAATCCGGAAGAATTTTAGTTGGTTTTGGAGAATTCATATCATTAAACCATATCGTTTTCATTTTAAATTCTTGAGCTCCCTTAACATCTGTTTCTAACATATCTCCGATATGAATAGCGTTTTCCGGCGTGATATTAAATTTATTTAATGGTATCTCAAACATTTTAGGATGGGGTTTGAATAATCCTGTTTCATCAGAGTAGACC
>JAGXNR010000051.1 GCA_019894875.1 Promethearchaeota archaeon
TAAACAATGGGGGCTTATAGTCATTAAATAGAAAGAAAGGAAATTCATCGTTGAAATTATAAAATCTTAAATTAAAGATTTCTATAAAATTCAATTTTTTATACTGATATGAATACGAATTGATATTAAAAATACCTATTTTTTATCTATTTGGTTGAGATTTGGGAAAGTAATCTGATCTCCTTTTTTCATCTTGTTCTAAGTAATTGAGCTACCCAACAGTCATAATGGTTCCCAGATAATATATTATATCGAAATATATCATTAAATCCTTCAATTTGCAGTTCTTAATCGACAATCTCCACTCAAAGACGATAGCAGTTTCTTTTCATATTATCTTAATTAAACCAAAAAGTTAAACGGTGCAAATGCTTGGAAATAGCCTGATAGTGATTAATCAATTCTCATAAAGAGAACTTTCTGGGATATCTATTTTTTATGTTGTTTTAAGATTATAAAAAAAAAGATAAGAGTTGATAACAATTGCAAAACAGATATTTACTAATTATTATTTTCTTACGGTATTTTATTCCTTTTTGTTGCTTTTTATTGATTCATAAAACTAAAAGCGGAAATCTCCTCTTCCTCCTCTATTATAAGGATTAGGAGGAGCTTTTTCGGTCACAACTACGTTGCTTGCTTGAGGTCCTTTTTGTCCCTCAGTAATTTCAAATTCAACTTTGTCGTTTTCATTTAAGGTCTTATATTCGTCATCCCTTCCACTTAACGCTGTGTAATGAACAAATATATCAGCCCCTTCTTCAGAGTTTATAAATCCATAACCTTTTCGGCTATTAAACCATTTTACTGTTCCATTTACCAATTTTAAAACCAAATTTTTAATTGTTAATACAATTACTTTAATTCTAAAGTACTATTTTTAAAAAGATACAAAGAATAATAAACTTTGACCTTTTTGAGATATTTTAAAAAATATCTCTTATTGTAACTTTAAACTTTTCCTTTCCTCCGACATTGACATATTTACCTCTCGCTGAAGCATGAATAATATCCCCATTTTTATGTACAAGTCTATATTGAATTACCGATATTGTTTCTTTTGTACTAAATGCTTCTTTCATTTTTTCTGCTATAATTGAAGTATCTAATATTTTTCATTTAACTCTCTTAATTGTCTATTGCTTTCTTGAACCTTTTTTTCTAATAAGGAAATAATCTCTTGAAAATTTTTATCTGGTTCTTTCAAGAATTTCTTCAAATATTCTCTTTCAAACGATGAAAACACATTTAATACAGAACTAGCCATAATCAATCATCCTTAACCTTGATGTTCAATAAATAGAAAAATAATTAGCATTTTGAAAAATTAGTTTAATATTGGATATAACGATATGATTTTTGTCTTTAGATCTTACTAATCCAATATGCAATATTTTAATAGAGTTCAAGTGATACATTACATATAGTTATTGATACTAATTTTTTCCTTACTTCTTCATGACTAAGTCAGAATTTTATAATATTGTTGAAATAAATGACATCCAAGTGTCAATACCGCATTCCAGCCATTTTACCATCGGAACTTCTCCTTATTATGCACACCAGCATGCCCTAGGGATTGATATATACCATTCACTTCATTTAGATAATTACGAAGTGTTAAGTCCAATCTCGGGTGAAATTTTAAAAGTAAAGACATTGTTAGCCCCAAAAGCAAAGTTTTTGGGTGGAATTGATAGGGATTGCCTTATTTTGGTAGGAAATCTTCATAATCCAGATATTACTTATAAAATCTTGCATGTTAAGCCTAATAATATTCATGTCGGTGAACGAATTGAAATAGGGGATCCAATAGGAATGACTTTTCGTAATGGGTATTTTGCTAATTGGTCAAGTCCTCACATTCATCTAGAAATTAGGCCTTCTAATGATGCAATTCGGGCAAGTGGGGGGAAAACCTTTTCCTTAGCGTTCAAAAAGAGGAAAAGTAAAATCTATAAAGAAGAAAGAAAATCGGCAGAGATCTCCCTGAAAATTGATTCAGCTTTCCCAGAATTCTTTCTTGGAAGTTTTCCAGAAGGATTCTATAAGAAAATCGATCCTATTTATGGTCTTAAGGTAATGGTTAATCAAAAGGATTGTATACTAGATGGAGGTGTGCCCCACTATAAAAATGGCACAATTATTTCCGATCATGGTTTTAGTCTAGAGGTACAAAATTCAATTTATTTAGGGAATCAAAGAATTGGGAAATTACTCAAATCACGGGGTCAATTTGGCTTTTTTAAGTTTGATCCCTTTCTAAAATTTTTTTTAAATGGTGAAGAAATTCGAGGAATATCTCTATATTTAGCAAATTTTAAGCCTTTAATAAAAATTATTCCATATATGGATAATAAGATTACCTTAAATGCTAAGTCAACTCAACAATTAACTATCATTTCAACTTAAAAATATTAATAAAAAAAAATAATATTATTCACTTCTAACCGATTAGTGTATCTAATGATACTTTCAATACACTTTCGAATTTATTGCAGATAAAATCAGCATCTTCCTCAGAAATTCCAAGGGGAGGTTTGATTTTTATTAAATTTCGCATTAGCATCTTCCCAGATCCGCTAAGATATGGCATGCTGGGGCCAAAGAAGATATTTTGTCTTACACCTTCATGTAACATTTCTTCCATTAGTTCTGTAAAAGGTTCTCTTGACTTTTGATCTTTTACTAGTTCGATTCCAATAAACAATCCTGGACCTCGAATGTCACCGATAAACTCGAACCTTTCTTGCAACTCTTTTAATCTCTTTGTTATATATTCTCCTTGTTTTTCACAATTTTCACCTAATTTAGCCCGTTCGATAACCATGAAAGACGCTAGCCCTCCTGTGCAGCCAATTGGTGTGTTACAAAATGTGGTATGATCTTCCGCAGCAATAAACCGTTTTTTAATTTTAGTTGATGCCACCATTGCTCCCAAAGGGAATCCCCCACCAAGAGCTTTCGTAAAACACATCATATCAGGAGATATATCAATTTTTAATTCTTTTTCATATTTTTCTGTTAGTGTAAAATATTTACCTGTTCTCCATACACCTGTCTGGGATTCATCGTAGATTATGAATATTTTTTCTTGTTCACACGTTTCTCGTAATTTTATAAGAAAATCTGGGGGAAATGGAATATGACCTCCAGCAGCTTGCCATGGTTCTAATATTACTCCCGCAAGTTTTCTCGTTGTTAATCCCGTTAAATATTCCTCAACTAAATCAAAACATTCTAAATTACATTGAGGATCCTTTTCACCGTATAGACCATTTTTATATTTCCATAAACAACGATAACAATAGGGCTGTGGCACTCTAGTGAAAAAATCGATTCCAAACGGTCGAAACCTTGTTATAGTATGGAAGGGTTGAGAAGCTGTTAACATAGCCAATGTATTACCATGATATCCTCCCCTAAAAGTAATAAAATGATCCCCATCTCTTGAGGCTATTAAAGCAAGTTTAATAGCTGCCTCAATTGCTAAACTACCTCCTTCATTATTAATATGAACCCTTCCTCCTTTTAGTCTTCCTGGTGATAGTTCAGATAACTTATTAATAAACTTAGCTCGTGCTGGAGACACTACATCTGATTTAATGTGAGTTAATCTGCTCATTTGTTCAGCGACAGCATAATTTACATCGGGATTAGCAAAACCTAAAGCTAATGTCCAATTTTGTGAGGTACAGTCAATCATTTCGGATGTTTCTCCTGTTTTAAAATCCCTAACTACAACCCAAGGAGAACCCGGTTCTTTGGCTTCAATTAAAATTTTGCTTTCATAATAGTTGTTCAAACAATGCTTATCAAATAGTAGCAATTCTTCTTCATTCACACCAGCAGAAATTGCTCGTAATTCCTCTTTACTTAAAACTTTTGGATTAAAATCAGCCATTTTAGATTCAAACTTAATGATTAAATTAATTAGATATTATTTATAAAACCATATACAAATTTAATGTTATGATTCACAAAAAACCTACTAGAAAATAGAGATAATAAAATTAGTCGTTTGACTCGATGATTATTGGGAGTGAAAAACAAAAAGTTGAACCCTTGTTTCGTCCTTCTGATTCCACCCAAATCTTTCCTCCATGTAATTCTACTATTTTTTTTGATATATATAACCCAAGACCAGAACCATCAGATATTATGTCAAGTCCCTGGCCGTACCTTTCAATCTTTCCAAATTGAGTAAACAATCTCTCTTTCTCTTCTTTAATTAACCCAATTCCGTTATCCCTTATTGAAATTATGATAAGATTATCTTTAACTTCTGATTCAATTTCTATAGTCCCATCCGGAGGGGTATATTTTATGGCGTTGTTTATCAAATTACTTATTACTTGATGCATTTGTTCTGGCTCAAAACTCGTTATCAACTTATCAGGAGTGTTCAATTTGACAGTATGATTCCTCAATTTAGCTAAACCTCGTAATTCTCTCACGCTCAATTTTATAAAGAAAGATAAATCATCCTCAATTTTATTTAATTGAACTACTCCTGACTCCAATTCAGCTGTATTTAAGATATCTTGTATAAGACTCTCAAGACGTTCACATCCCTGCTTAATCTCAACGATAGAAGCAATCACATAATCATCTAATTTTTCCTTATGCACATTCAATAAAAGATCCGAATAACCTTTAATAGAAACTAAAGGAGTTTTCAATTCGTGTGATGTTCTTCTCATAAGTTCTGATTTTAAACTATCTAGTTTAACCAACTCCTCTTCAGCTACTTTTTTCTCCGTAATGTCTACGATAGTTACTAATTCTGCAGGGCTCCCCATATAATTGATAACCGTTGAAAATTGATCAACCCATTTTAATTTACCCGATTTTGTGAATACACGGTAAGAATAATATGGTTTTACATTAGGATCTCCCACTTGGAATTTCTTTCGATATTCCCTTAAAAATTGTAAATCATCAGGATGTATCATTTGTACTATATTATTTCTTGTCCAATTTTCAATTTCTTCATAGGAATATTCAAAAATCTGCAGTAGAGCATTGTTCACGTATTCAATGTTATCATCAACTGTTATTAAAATACCCATAGATGAATGTTCAGCAATCATTCTGAATTTCTCTTCGGATTCAATTAATTTTTGCTCTGCCTTCATTCGTTCTGTGATATCTAGTGCAACACCAATAAGGCCTATGATCCTTCCTTCTTTGTCTTTAATTCCTATACTGATTGCTTCTGCAAGAAATTCTGTTCCATCCTCTTTAAGCATTGTGTACTGATTGAATCCTCTTGATTTGCCTTCTAAAGACTTATTCATAGACTCCTTTAATTTTTGCAGATCATTTTCTGTAAAGAAATCTCTAATGTTTCTACCTTCTAAAAGTTCAGGTTTGCTCACACCATGATGTTCACAGAATTCTTGATTGTATAAGACAATATTTCCGTTTAAATCTAACACAACCATCGAAGCAGGGACTATTTCAAATAAAGTTCTAAATTTTTCTTCAGATTCTCTCAATAGATTTTCAGTTTTTTTTCGTTCAGTGATATCTGAAACGAAAGCAATTGCTCCTCTATATTTTCCTCCCTTATTAAAAATCGGGGATGACATCAATCTAGTTATCACTTTTGTGCCATCCTTCCGAATAAATTTTTTCTCAATTTCTTCTTTGATACCCTTCCTTCTTCTTTCAAGGGTTTTTTTCGTTGTTTCTATATCTTCTTGAAGTGTGAAATCAAACAAACTTCTCCCTATCATCTCATCAACTTCATATCCTAAAATTCTTGACATACTTGGATTGACCAATGTTGTATTTGCATCCTCATCAATAACCCACACTCCTTCTAATGAATCTTCTATTAGTTGACGGTATTTTTTCTCAGATTCAATTATCTCTTGTTCATAAGCAATTTGTTGAGAATTGTCTGTTGTAATCCCAACTAATCCAATAACATCCCCATCAGTGTTAAATTGAGGGATCTTATACATAATTAACTTTATATTCTCTCCTTCAATGTCAACATCCATTTCATTTAGTTGTGGATCACCGCTTCTCATTACTTTTAAATCATTTTCATGAAATATTTCTGCTTGAACTGGAGGGAAAAAATCAAAAGAAGTTTTTCCAATCACATCTTCTTTATTAAGATTAAAAGTGTCAGCAAAAGCTTGGTTTACTTGAGTATATTCACCGTCTCGATTTTTACGGAAAATTATAGCAGGGATATTATCAAAAATATCTTCTAATTCATTACTTAGAGTTTTATATATATTTTCAGATTCTCTAATTTTTTTTTCGGATCTCTTTTGCTCGGAGATATCTCTTACTACTGCGAAAATTCTGTCTTCTCCTTCGATGTTTACTATATTCCCACTTGCAGACACATCTATGTAGTGACCATCTTTATGTATAGTTCGATATTCAATGATTACTCTCTTTTTCATAATTATTGCCTCTTTTAAAACATCAGCAGCCTTTTTTACATCATCAGGATGCATCAATTTAAATCCATTTTTGCTTATAATCTCTTCTTGTGTAAACCCAGATATATCATATATTTGAGGACTGGCGTACAAGAAATTTCCTTTTAAATCTAACACTATTACTATATCCAAAAGGTTATTGATGATATTCTTATACATATCTTCAGATGCCACTAAGTTTTCTTTTGACGAATTTAAAATTGTAAGATCTGGTTCTCTATGTGCATCATTTTCTTTACTAACAGTATCCTTTTTCATTATCTACTTATCCCCTTTCCCCTAAGTTTATGAAATTTAGCAAGTTAATTAAGATTTGATTTTTAGAAGAAAGAAATAATATTTAACATTTTACATTACAAAAAATATTAATTAGGGCTAAGTTTGACGTCTTAGAAATCTTTTTATATTTGTAAAAATATATTTTCAATAACAATGATCTCAAATAAAACTGCTCTAGCAATAAATCTAAAAGGAAAATCACTTTTAGTGAAGCTGAACGCAGTTTTATTATTATAAGCGATACAAACCTTTTTGTCCTTATTCTTTTAAACTTTCGACAGGTTTGTTCGCCTCATCGGTAGTATTAATTGAAAAAGGTCATAATCGGTTCGTTTCTAAATAGAAGAATTCCAATAAAGGAAAAATGAGAAATAAACCAAATTAATGGTTGAAAAGATGTACAACTACAAGAAAAGTGAAAAAAAATGGCAGAAGAAATGGGCCGAAGCAAGTCTATTTGAGGCGGATAAAGATGAGAGAGAAAAGTATTTCATCAATTTCCCCTTCCCTTATCTTAATGGACCTCCGCATTTAGGTCATGGTTACAGTTTATTGAAAGCGGAAGCAATGGCTAGATTTCAAAGAATGATGGGGAAAAATGTATTGTTTCCATTTGCTTTTCATGCAACTGGTGAACCTATTGTAGGTGTTGCAAAAAGAGTCAAAGCAGGTGATGAATCTCAAATTAGAACTTTGAAGATATCAGGAGTCCTTGATAAAGAAATTCCTAAATTTAAAGATCCAGAATATATTGTTGAATATTTCAAACAGAAATGGATTGAGGCAACGACTACATTAGGATTGGCTATCGACTGGCGCAGGCAATTTGTCACAACACAATTGACTCCAACTTTTTCAAAATTTGTAGAATGGCAATATAGGAAATTGAAAAAAGATGGTTATGTTATTCAAGGATCACATCCTGTAATTTGGTGTCCCGCAGATCAAAATCCAACTGGAGATCACGATCGATTGGAAGGAGAAGGGGCTCGTGTAGTGGATTATATCGTTATAAAATTTTATTCTGAGATACATCATGCTTTTTTCTTGCCTGCTACTTTGAGGCCTGAAACAACTTATGGGGTCACTAATATGTTTATACATCCTGAAGCTTCATATGTAAGAGTAACCCTCAATGGTGAAAAGGTTATCATATCTAAAGATGCCGTAATTAAGTTTCAAGATCAGCAATTTGAAGTTGGGGATATCGAGGAAATAGCCACTAACGAATTAATTGGGACCTATCTTACTAATCCAGTTAATAATAAACAGGTGATAGTTTTGCCTGGTGATTTCATAGATACAGCGGGTTCAACTGGAGTTGTTATGTCCGTGCCAGCACATGCACCTATGGATTGGATTACTTTAAAAAATTTACAAGATAGTCCTGATAGTTTGAATAATTGGGGTATAAGTCGGGATGAATTAACTTCGATCAAGCCAATTGCCTTGATCAAAGTAGAGGATTATGGTGAATTTCCTGCTGGTGAGGAAATCGAGAATCGTAATATCCATTCTCGTGATGATCCGGAGGTAAAAGAAGCAACTAGAATAATATACAGAAAAGAACATCATTCTGGGAAACTGCTTGCAATAACTGGAAAATACAAAGATATGACGGTAGAGTCTGTAAAAGACAAGGTTATTGATGATTTTGTTAGCGATAATATTGCGTTCATTTTAAAAGAACCTGGAGAACCTGTTGTTTGCCGATGTGGTACTAGAAATCATGTTAAATATCTAGAAAACCAGTGGTTCTTGAAATTCTCAGATGCAGAGTGGAAAGACAAAACTCACAAATTGTTGGATAAAATGGATGTTTTTCCAACTGAAGCCCGAAAAGCATTCCACAATACAGTTGATTGGTTAGAAAATAAAGCATGCGCACGTAGATCTGGTTTAGGGACCCCTATGCCTTGGGATACTGATTGGATAATAGAAACATTGTCAGATTCAGTCATCTATATGGCATATTATATCATTTCCAAATATGTCAATGAGGGGCGATTTACAATAGAAAACTCTACTGATGATGTATTTGAGTTTATATTATTGGGTAATGGTGATCCAAAAACTATTAGTGATGAAGTTGGTATTGATCACTCATTGTTAGAAGAAATTCGAGAAGAATTGGTTTATTTCTATCCTTTTAATTTAAGAACATCAGGTAAGGACTTACTAAATAATCATTTGACTTTTATGTTAATGCATCATACTGCAATTTTTCACGAAGATTTTTGGCCATTGGGTGTGGCTGTCAATGGTTACGTAGCAATTGAAAGTGTAAAAATGTCTAAAAGGCTTGGAAACTTCAAAACTATTGAAGATGTTGTCAAAGCTTTTGGTGTAGATGCAACAAGATTGGGGTTCTTGATCGCTGGAGAGGGATTGAAAGATGCTTCTTTCTCTTTAGCTGAGGCTGAAAGTTATGTCAAATGGATCCAGAACTTGTATGAAATGGCTTTAGAAGAGGTAGATGATGAAGAAGAAAAACAAATTGACCAATGGTTAGTGTCACGTATTCAAAATCATATTGGGACAACTCTAAATTCCCTTTCTAAAATGAACACGAGAAGTGCTTTTCAATCAGCATATCATGAAACCCTACAGGATATCCGCTGGTATTTGAAAAGACGAGGATCAAAAGGTCCAGCATATTCATATGCACTGGAAAATATTATTTTGCTAGTTTGTCCTTTCATTCCCCATGTTGTTGAAGAAATTTGGGCTGTTAAAGGAAATTCCGGTTTTGCTTCTAGTGCTTCATTTCCTACTGTTGATGAAACCAAAATTATCAAGGATTCAGAATATGCTGAAAAATTCTTAGATTCATTTATTGATGATATTAAAAATTTGAAAAGTTTCTTGTTAGAAAAGGAAAATAAACAATTGGAAAAGATTGAAGTGTTCATTGCTCCAAAATGGATGTATCCAATTTATTCTGAAGCATATGAAAATGGGTTGAATGACATAATTAAGCGGGTAATGCAAAATCCTGATATAAGAAAAATTGGAAAAAATGCGGTTAAATATGCTCAGAATTTAGTGAAAGATGGGGCACCTCCTGATTTTCCATGGAGCCAATCTGCTGCTATAAAAATCCTGAATGAAGCAAAAGAATATATTGAGAAGCGAGTAAATGCATCGATTGAGATTATAGATGCTGAAAATTCATCCCATGTAAAAGCAGCAGCAGCAATACCTAGGAGACCCGGTATCAACTTTATTATGCAATAAAATTTTGGTCTAACCTATAACTTATTTTTTTGTATTGCTTTTAAAATATCTAAGTATTTTATTATATCTTTCGTATCACTTTTACCTATACAGAAGTCTAATTGTTTAGTAAAAAAATTATTAAATAACTTCAATTGGGGACTAGAAATTACAAATTGAGAACCCTCTTCAATCTGTTTGTCAAATATAGTGTCTTTAACCTCTTCAATATTATTGTTGAGAATTTGAAGAGCAACCCATTCAAACAGCTCCCCAACGTTTTGATTTGTTTTTGCGGAGGTTTCCATATAATAAACCCCTAATTCTTTCGCTAAGTCCATACCTTCTTCGGTTGAAATTTGTCTCTCATCATTCAAATCTGCTTTATTCCCGACAAGAATTAGAATAATTTTTGGCAAAGCGACCTTATTGATTATATCGTACCACTTTCTTACATTTTCAAATGATTCTTTATTTGTCAAATCAAAAGCAATAATACCTGCTCGTGAATCAGTTAAGTAATCTGGCCACAAGCGTTGGAATTGGTGCTGTCCTGCTAAATCCCAGATCATAAACTTTACAGAAGTATTTAATTCCTTAAATTCACATTCCTTTTTAGAAATAAACGTTCCTATCGTTGCTTTATAATCTGCTTTAAATAATCCATGAACATATCTTTGAACCATGCTTGTTTTACCTACCCCGCCATCTCCAATTAACGATAGCTTATAAACATAATCTGGGGAATGAGCTTTACTTTGATAATAATCTAACTTACGTTTTAGTTTTTCAACTTCTGAATCTCTTTTAATTTTAGGAATAACCGGGCTTACGGGTAGTTCCCCATCAATAATTCGTGCTACTTTATCAGCTGCTAAAAATGTATACGGAAAAACATCATCAACGAAAGTTGCAGGATGAAGAATTGAAACTAACACATAATCTGAACCAGATTCACAAAAAATAAATCTATATTTATCGGTATCAAAGGTTCCAGCACCAAAAGTACCTAAATCAAAATCTTGAGTTAATTTTTTAAGTATTACCTCAACCAAAGAACTGAATGCTCCTACAAATTTTTTTTCCTCGATTTCTTTAGAATCTCGTGTTAAAATATCAATTACTAAACCGTCTCTTCCAACAACAAGAACTGAAATTAATGAATCTCCTACTTCTTGCATGTACCACTTAAATAATGCTAATAATTTCTCTTTATCTATATAAACCATTGAGACTTAACCTTTTAGTTATTAAAATTCTCTTCTTTTCTATTAAATTAACTGATTTTTTCACGATTAAAATAATAATAGAGTATGAATATATGAATTCTTTTAAATGGATAAAAGAAAAAAAGGATGTAACGCAAAGAATTTTTTTTTTTTAACTCGTGTTTTTTTTGTTTTTTAATATTGGTAAGGAGAAATAGAATGTTGAACCTTTATCTTTTCCTTTGGATTCCACCCAAATATTTCCGCCATGAAGTTCAACAATATTCTTCGAAATATAAAGACCCAGTCCCGAACCTTCAGAAATAACGTCTAATCCCTTTCCGTATCGTTCGATTTTTCCAAATTTTTGGAAAATCTTAGACATCTCATCTTTAGTTAAACCTATACCATTATCGTTTATTGAAAGTATATAGAAATCATTCTTTATTTCTGAATTTATTTTAATTATACCCCCAGAGGGAGTATATTTTATTGCATTGCTTAATAAATTTATTATAACGTCATATATTCTTTCCTTTTCAAATAAGGTTTTCATGTCTTCTTGTATTTCTAATAGTAGTTTATGATTTCTAATTTCTAATAATCCTTGTAAATCTCTTATACAAAATCTGACTAAAAATGCTAAATTCTCTTCTGATTTATTCAACACAACTTCTCCAGACTCTAATTTGGAAGTTTCTATAAGGTCTTTTATTAATGTTTCAAGTCGGGAACATCCTTGTTTTATTTCATGTAGTATCGAGATTGTGTAGAAATCAAGCCAATCATAGTGCTGACTCAAAAGTAAATCTGCATAACCTTTTATTGAAACTAAAGGTGTCTTTAATTCATGTGATGTTCTACTCAGTAATTCGGATTTTAATCTACTCACTTCTTTTAGTTCTTCTTCCACTTCTTTCTTAAGTGTAATATCAATAAATGTGGAAAGTGCTGCATTCTCTCCTTGGTAAATAATAGGTTTTGTAAATATTTCAATCCATTTAATTTTACCAGAGTTTATAAGTATTCTAAACAAATATCGATTCTCCGAATCAACACCACCATTTTGGGTTTTATTAAACATTTCAACAATTATAGATAATTCTTCTTTATCTATTTTTTTAAACGCTTCTTCTAAAGTCAAGAGATCGATTTCTTCCAAAGTACAACCCAATATCTCAGACACAGCGGTATTAGCAAATTTTATAAATCCATCCTGTTGAATTATCATTCCCATGGAGGATTGTTCTGCTATTGTTCTGAATTTTTCTTCAGATTCTTTCAATTTTTGTTCGGTTTCCTTTCTGGTTGTTATATCTAAAACAGAAACAATGACTTTTGACCAAGTTGTTTCGGATCCAGGAATAACCAATGTCCTCATATAAATGTAAACTGCATCACCTGTGATAGTTTCAGTAACAACTTCACATTCGAAAGTTGTATTCCCCTCAATTAAAGATAATAGTTCAAGTTTATTAGTCATGAGCACTTCGGAAGATGAATGTCGATATAAGTCTTTTTCAGATTTAATTTTCAAATCAAATATTTCTTCCTTGCTATTGGCTTTGTATAACTCAACAGCTTTATTATTTACATCTATTAATCTGATCTTAGAGATACAGTTTATAACCTCTTCAGGATATTCTTTAAAGTATTTTTCAAAATCGATGATTCCTGAAGCTTTTAACTTATCTACATACCTTTTCAAATCAGTATAATCTTGTTCTAATAAACCAATTGGAGAATTTTCAAATAATTCACGATATCTTTCCTCAGATTCTATTAATTTTTGTTCTACTTCTTTTCTATCATTAATATCTATAACAGAACCAATTGTCTCAAAAGGATTTCCTTCTTTGTCTTTTATTAGTGTATGTTCGTCCTGCATCCATCGATAGGACCCATCATTCAATTTAAAGCGATAATCGTATTTAGTGTGTTCTTCTTCAAATAATTTTGAAAGGGTAGAAAGAACATATTCTTTATCATCAGGATGGATATGATTGAGCCAAAATTCTGAATCATTTATAAAATCTTCTGAGGAATATCCCCATTTCTTTTGGACATTATTACTAATAAAAGTAGCTCCATAATCTCCTGAAACTTTTGATGTATATAATATTGTCGGACTTGAAGAAACAAGATATTTAAATCTCTCTTCGGATTCTTTTAATTTCTGTTCAGCATTCATTCGATCAGTAATGTCAATTAAACTGATGAGAACCAGATCTTCTCCATCAAATTTCAATGGGACAGTAGAAATAAGTAAATGTACTTTATCACTGTCACCACCAGGTAATAAATATAGTGTAGCTTCTACATTTATATGAGGGTTTTTAGTTTTAAATGTATCGAGAACAGTATTGCGAATTATACAGTCTTGGCAATACTCACTAAAACCACATCCTCTAGGATCTTTGATTGAATATAAACAACGAAGAGCTTCACCTCCGTGAATACCAAATACTTCCTTCTCCTGACGATCTGTTAATTTTAATGCAAATTTATTAATTTTTCTAATCCTCCGTTCATTATCTACTAGAAGTATTGCTATTGGGGTATAATTATAAATAGCAGTCAATTCAGCTTCACTCTGCTGAATTTTAATTTCAGATAGTTTGCGATCTGTGATGTCTTGGAATGAATTAATTAAGGTAATCTGATCGCCCATTTTTTGAGCAATAGAAGTTAATGATCCCCAAAAAATTGATCCATCTTTACGTTTAAATTCTGCTTCAAAATCTTTTACTAATCCACTTCTAAGTAATTCAACAAATTTCTCTCTATCACTTGGTAATCGATATAAATCTATAACCGGAGTTTCCAAAAATTCTTCTTTTGAATTATAGCCAAAATCTTGAAAGGACGTGGAATTACATTCGATCATTTTCCCTTCAGGAATAGTAATAGAAATTCCAACAGGTACAGCTTCTATTAAATCTTTCAATCGTTTCTCTGATTCTCGGATCTTTTCCTCAGCTTTTTTACGTTCAGTAATATCACGATTGATAGCCACTGCTCCAGTAGGCTTTCCTGTAATATCTTCAATCAATGTGACAGAAGAAAGTATGTTTAAAGGCAAGCCATCCCTATTATATTGAATAACCTCTCCCTTCCAAGATCCATCTTCAAGAAATTGTTGTATTACATCTTCTTCTTTATCATTAGGATATTCAACTGCTATAGTGTCTCTAATATTTTTTCCAATTACTTCTTCTTCATCCCATCCATATATAGATTCTGCTGCATTGTTCCAGGTTATAACATTAAAATCTAAATCGGTAGATATAATAGCATCAGAAACTTCATCAACTAACCTCGCTTGATACTGTATCTTTTCTTCTGCTTTTTTACGCTCAGTAGTATCTCTTACTAAGCTAACAATTCCAATTTTCTCACGGCTTTCATCCCTAAGCTCACTAATTGCATGTTCAGTAGGAAATATAGTTCCATTTTTCCGTTTCATTCTAAATTCAAAATTGTGAATATTACCAAATTGTTGAAGCTTCGGGAGAACTGCTTTTTGAAAGGCTTTAAGTGAATTATTATCGATATGTAAGAACGCACTTGTACGACCAATTATTTCATCTCGTGAATACCCAAACATTTTCTCTGATATGGGATTGCAATCAATAATTTTGGGAGGAATTTCATCATCTAAGATAAATATTGCATCTTGAAGATTATATAGAGTAGTTTCAAGTAATTGTTTACTTTCTCTTAACTCATTTTCAGCTTTTTTTCGTTCAGTAATATCTTCTCCCGAGCTCAAAAGACCAGTTATTATTCCATTTGAATCTCTGAATAAAATAGTAGACCAAGCAATTAGTTTTTCTTCTCCTTTTTTAGTCAATACAAGATTCTCATAAAATGGTATTACATCAATCTCACCTTTCAACAATTTCTTGAAATAATCTTTTACTCTTTCTCTCCCCTGTGTAGGTAGGCAATTATCAAACCAGTTCTTACCAATTAATTCCCCTTCATCCCATCCCAAAATATCATTTCCTTTTTGATTTATCACTGATATATTTCCGTCTCTATCTAACGCAACTATAACTACATTTACCAGATTTAAATACATTTCTGCTTTTTCTCTTTCTTGGTGTACTTTTTCTTCGATTCTCTTACGCTCTGTTATATCAATTATTATACCTCTTACTCCTACTTTATTTTTTACTTTATCATAGAATTTTTGGTTATATTCTGTTACACATCTAATTTTACCATTTTTACAAATAATACGATATTCTCTCTTGTCAGTTTCATCTATACGTTCATGAAATTTTTTAACTTTTTCATCAATTTCTTGAATATCATCAGGATGGATGATCTGGTTCCATTTTATTCGCCCCGAGACAAAATCATCTTCATTATATCCGGTAATATTTTCAACCTCTCCATGAAAAAACGCGGCTGTAAAATCTTGATAACCTTGAAATGCTATTCCTTGAAAATTTTCGATGAAACTACGATATTTAACTTCCGAACTTTCCAGTTCTTGTTCTGCTTTCTTACGCTCAGTTATATCTCTAAATAAACCTACAATTTTCTTTTTATTATCTTTTTCAATTAGTTGACCACTTGAAGAAACTGTTACATAATGACCTTCTTTGTGCTGAATTCTGAATTCTACCGATCCAGCTTCTCCTGTGTTCACAACATAATTTTGATTCTTTAGGAGTTCTTCCTGATCTTCTGGATGTATAAATCTAAAAGCATTTTGATTTATCATTTCATCTGGTTTATAACCTAACATATCAATTGTCTGAGGACTTAAATAAGTGATTTTCCCATCCAAATCAAGTTCAAAAATTGCATCTAAAATGTTATCAATTAACGTGCGATATCTCTCCTCAGAGTCTTTCAATTTGTGCTCAGCTTCTTTCTTCTCGGTTATGTCAATCATGACGCTTAAAACTGCGGGTTTTCCCTCATATGTAATGGTTTTGGAGTAATCATCTACCCAAATATATTCTCCCGACTTCTTTATTCCCATAAATTGATACTGATCCATAACACCATCTAATCCCTGTTGTTTCTTACTTGATTGTTCAGGCACAAATTTCCTATAATCAGGATGTATTATCTTAAGAAACTCTCCAGCTTTCCAATTTTTCATTTCTTCTATTGAATACCCAGATAACATTTCCATTTGTCTATTAACATATTTAACAATTCCATTCTGGGCAATTACTATACCAACTAATGATTGATCAGAGATTGTTCTGAATTTCTCTTCAGATTCTTTTAATTCTTTAGTTCTTTCGATTACCCTTTTTTCTAATTCATTACTCAGTTTTTTATAATCTTCTATAGATTCTTTTAATTTCTCTTCAGCTATTATGTGTTTTGTCACATCTTCAACTGTACATATCATCCCATCATATATTCCATCTTTATTTTTTGGAATTAGCCATCCAGATTGATAACTTTGTCTACCTCTGGGTGTTGTAACGGGTACAGCATCATAATAAACAGGGTTTAATTTATCTTTAGCTTTTAAATAGTAAGGTTTAAAATATTTCAGTGTAATTTCTGAGAAATCTTTCAAAACATTGGCACCAACAATTTTATCTGCAGGTATTCCTGCAATATTTTCCATTCCTTTATTTGTAAAAAATATTATGTCATCCCTATTAGTGACCCAGATCCCATTGATGACGCCATTTAGTATGGTTTTGTAAAACTCTTCTGTTTCTTCTAATAGTTGTTCAGGTTTTAGAATTATTAAAAAACCCTTTGAATCATAAAAATTATTTTTTAATTTACAATAAAATTTAAAATTTTTATAGATCCCATTCGCATGTTTTAATCTTAACATTTGAACAACTGGCTTACCTTCAGTACATTTATCTAATATATTAATTGCAGTTTCGAGGTCTTCATACCATACATAATTTAACCAAGAATTTCCTATTAAATCATCACTCTTATACCCTAAAGATTTTATCAAGGGTAAATTATTGATGTATTCAATTTCACCTACTTGATTTATAATTATGGTTAGCTCATTTATACTTTCTGTAATCAATTCACAATTTTCTTGAAAAACTTTTAATCTTTCTTTTGATTCAATCATATCTAATCCACCCTGTTAGATTTTAACGAATAGAACTTAATTATTCTGAATCTAATATTTACCATTAAATTACAAAATAAGTTGTATTTAACACTTTCGTTAGCAAAAATTATCGACAAAAACGTAAGAAGAGTAAAAGATATAATTTTATCATTTATTCTATTCCATAAACATGCCTTGGAGCAAGATATTTTGGAAATCTGTCTATTAAACTCAACCTAGCAAGATAACAGAGATGGCATTCATCTACATACTCCTTCTCATGCCTAATATCAAATTCCTTAACTAATTGAGTAGGACCTCCTCGAATTAATGGACCACATATTGGGTGTGAAGCGGTATTATAATTCTTGATTAATTCTGATAGTGGGGTTTCCCAAAAATTACCTATGCTTAATCCTTGACAAACATGTGCATTTCCAAAAGAATCCACATGGATTCTCCCAAGTCCCTTAAAATCTTCATATGGACATTTATTAAATTCATCCCATGATCTTTTTGGTAGACCTTTAACCAATTTCTCTACAGCTCTCCCCTTAAACATAGCTCCACCACTAATTACAGGTTCTCCTTTTTCTTGGTCTTTTTTAACTGTTGGTTCTTCAATACAAATTGTCATTGAAGGTAATTCTAGGTTATCAGAAGCCTTTTTGGCTATTTTTGACAGACTTTGATCTTGATTCTCATAATGAAATGTATCATCACTTATACTAACATTATCTACACCCAACTCAGAAAAGGGCTTAAGCCATATTTCCGCATCCTCAATACTCGTTGCCCAATATGAGTTTGTGACTACCCCAACTTTAAATCCATATTCTTTACTTAATTTTATTCCCTCAACCATAATAGGATAATAAAGAAATGGTTCACCACCCTCAAAATATATCCATTCTACTGTTCCAATTTTTTTTGCCTCACCAAGAACTTCTTTAATTTGTCTTATCGTGAATGTTCCTTGAGAATTTGGGCTACAATATAAAAAACAATGGTCACACGCATAATTGCATGTATATGTTAATAAAAAATGGATACCTTTCAACATTTTTACTTCACTTTCAAATATGGGTTTTTTCATTATAAATTATTTACAATCTCAAATAAAATTAATTAATCAAAGTTCATTTAATTCCTTAAATTTCATTAAGAGTGAAGA
>JAGXNR010000052.1 GCA_019894875.1 Promethearchaeota archaeon
TATGAAGGTATTATCCCAAACTTTCCAGAAGGTACATATTCTATTATAATTTCTGCCTTTGTTGGTGATAATTATTTTGTAGAGGATTATGAAATTATCGTGGCTGCAACTAGTTTGGTAGAAGAAGAAAATATTATTTTCCCCATCTTATTTGCTATCTCTATTATATTAATCTCAAGTCTAGCAATTTATCTTTATGCATATCAAACTTATTTGAAATTTCCTAAACAAGTAAGAAAAGTCCGAAAATATAGAAAAACATTGAGACGGAAAGATGCACCTAGTATAACTATTATCGGGAGAGAATCTGCGCTCAAATCACGGTATAATGAAAATTTAGGTAAAGATACTAGCGACCTTAAATTGAAACGATCTCCTGGAATAGCAAAACCTATAGAACAGAAAATAACTCCTGATAAACCGTTAGAACAAAAAATGGAACCAGATCAATTAACCGAGAAAGTTATTGCGAAAAAGGAAGAATTAGACGATTTAGTTAAAGATTCTCCAAAATAAACTAAATTTATCAGTTTTTTTTAAACTAATCCTTTCGATTTTTTAAGCAAGCTAGTACTAAGGCATCATGATAAATCCCTTGAAAATTCAAATATTGCTTTAATCTGCCTTCTTCTTTAAATTCACACTTTTTAAAAAGAAAAATGGATCTTTTATTCTCAAGAGCGATATGAGCTTCAAGACGATTTAATTTTAGATGAATAAAACCAATATCCTTAATTAAATTTAAGGCTATTTCACCATATCCCTTATTCCAATAAGATGGGATAATCCATATTCCAACTTCACCTCGCTCATGTCTCCAATTTAGATTCCAAAGATTAATGGTACCGATACTTACTATACTCGATTCTCTTAGTTCTATTACATAATTATATTGGGCATATTTATCCCAAAATCTTAAGTATTTTCTAATGAGTCTTTTGGAAGCCTCTAGTGTTGCTAGTGGTCCTAAGGATAAGTAAGTTATTAAGTTTTTTTCATTTAAACTGGTATAGAAAAATTTTGCATCATTTTTTTTTATTTTCCTTAAAAATAGAGGACCATCATTAATTTCTTCAACTATTTCAAGGTTATAAAACATTATGTTAAACTCTTTAGGAGTTATTTCTCACATAATAATGAAAAAAAAAAAAAGGGATAAATTACATCCCCCCAGTGAATTTAGGATCTCTTTTCTGTAAAAATGCCGTAATACCTTCGGTTACATCTTTCGATCCGGAGTTTATACCAAATCCAAACATCTCCAGTGTATTTCCTACATTTAGAGGTACCTGGGTTCCGAATTTCACAGCTTTCTTGATACAGAATAAACCTGTAGTAGCCGAATTTCCTAAGATCGATGCCTTTTCATGAATAAGAGTTTCGAACTCATCCCCATCATTACAGAGGAAGCTGACATAACCCCAATCATGCATAGTCTCCGCGGATTCACGCTCACCAAAATAGCACATTTTCATAGTTCTTGATTGTCCTATATGTCTAGCCATTCTTTGAGTACCACCATTTCCTGGAAAAATTCCTCGTGCAATTTCAGGAAATCCAAAGAAGGATCTCCTCGTAGCAATTATAATATCACAAACAAGAGATAATTCACATCCGCCACCAAACGCATATCCATCCACCGCAGCAATCACAGGTTTTGGAAAGTCTTCAATTAAAGTATAATATCTATGTTTCTGTTGCATAGCAATTACCGAATGTGCAGGAATAGATGGATTTAAACCCTTTCCAAATCCCGCTGCTAAATCAGCTCCTGCAGAAAATGCTGCTTTCTTAGTAACATTTTTTGTACCTCGTAATACTATACATCTAATGCTCCCATCGGTTTCAAATTGCTCCATAGCTTCAAAGATTTCTCTTAATGTGTCAGTTGTAAGTGCATTCAATTTATCTGGCCTATTTATTGAAATAACAACGTAATTTCCATCTTCTACTTTTTCTACTAAAACATCTTTAAATTCTTTTTCTGACAATTTTTTCAACCCATTTTATAGTTTGTAATTTTTTTTGAATTTTTTAATCTATAACTAAGTTAAATAAAGATAAGTAGTATTATTTTTTTTATATTTTAAAATTTTCAAATCGAAAGTTCCAAATAGATGAATTGAATTATTCGAAGCAAAAAATAAGAAAAAAAAAAATTAGAAGTTAATCAAAGAGTTTTATACGTATTCAACCCATTTACCGTTCTTTAAGAGTTCGCAAGGTTTAAAATATTCTTTACCTGTTAATTCTACAAGTTCTTCTAATACACCGATTTGTCTCTCCCAGGTTTTTTGGTTTGCCGCCATAGGACCTGGCATGTTCATTCCGGCCATTAGAGTATCATCTATTATTTTCCAGCTAGTTGTGATTCCTTCTTCTAACACACGGCAGGCTTCATTCAACAAGATTGCGAGTGGATATTTCATATTATATAATTTAGCTTTTCCCGCTGTTTTATCAGGTTGTGGTCTTCCCTTAGTCCAATCTCGAAATCCTTGACCAGTCTTAGCACCTAATTTTCCCTCATTAAACATTTGAGTTATGACTTTCCCAGGAGCAAAATCTGGAGAAAGTGTTTGAGAATAATATGTCTGTCCATGGTATAACACGTCAATACCTACATAATCCGCTAAAACTGTCATCGACATAGGAACACTCATACCATCATTGTCTAATTGATCCCAAGAAAATCCTTCAGCAGCAGCTTTATCAAATACATAATTTTGGTAAATTTGAGCTGGGGCGGTAACTCGATTGCAAATAAATCCCGGTCTATCTTTTAATACTTTTGGAACATACCTCTTTCCTCTAAGACAAGGTATGGTTTCTGCAAATTCAATACCAATATTCACACTTTCATCAGAAGAATTGTCACTATAAATAACTTCTATTAATCTCATTAAGGGTACAGGGTTAAAGAAATGCATTCCTATACATTTATCTGGTCTTCCTGAGTCTTTTCCAATATCAGTAATACTCATCGTAGAGGTATTAGATGCAAGAATACAGTGAGATGGAGAATTTTCTCCGGCGGTTTTGAAGACACCTTTCTTCACATCCATTCTCTCAACAACTGCCTCAATCATAATATCAGCATCGCTAACCGCAGCCGCTAAATCAGTAGATTTCTTACATTTTGCCATTAAAGTAGCAGCAGTTGCACCTTCAGGTAAGCTACCTTTTGTTTCTAGCTTTTTCATTCCTTGATCAATTTTACTCCATCCATTATTAACAAAATCCTCATTTATGTCTACAAGTGTAACATTGTATCCTGCTAATAATGACATTTGGGCTATACCATGACCCATTTGACCTGCACCAACTACTACAACATTTTTAATATCAACCATTTTTATATCACAATTTTTTTTATTTTAAATTAAGTTTGTAGTGTTAATCTTAATTTTAGAAATGATATATTTTTTTTTAAATTTAGACATTGTGTTTTTTAAAAGTTCATATCTGTGATGCAAATAGATATCTGTTCTTATCAGTTTCAATACCTTTTTTATGAAAATCTATAAATTACCAATTATGGTGCTTAAAATTGAATGAAAAAAGCTTTTCAATCAAAAAAAATCGTCAGAATCTTTAAAATAGTAAGAATCTACTTGGATTTATTGGAGAAGAAGATATTATCTCATCAATGACGTTTTGGGAATTGAGTGTTGAAAGTCCTTAATTTAAACAATTTTTAGTAATTTATATTTACAAATTTATAAATAAAAATTGAGCTCTTCAACGCATGTATCTTTTTCAGCGTCATTTTCTAAAAAATTTATCTCGATCCTTTTATATTTATTCCCTACTAAATTTCGGAGGGCTGTTTCAAAATATCCTTTATTTATTCTACAGAGTGCTTTACCAAATTTCAATTTCTCTCTATTTTTTATTGGGTTACGTAAAAAGCAGTGATTTTCAATTATTAATCTATATCTATCATCAAGATGTTCAATGTCTCTTATTTGTATTGAATAAAAATCTTTTAATTCAGCCATTAAAATAATTAAAGCTTCCATGATTTCAAATTCTTCTTTATTATATTCTTGTTTAATTCTGTTGGCAATAATAGTCCCCGGGAAGGCTCCTGTTTGATATAAAATTGAGAGTAGACTATTGCGACCAAAAACATCATAGACTTTATATACTAAAGATTCAGTAATAATTTCAAAGCCCTTCTCGGAATTAATGTTTTCAATTGGGTTTGAAATTCTCTCATTTAATTCTTTTTTATAAGAATCCAACATAAGTTACCCCTAATTTCAAATAGAAAGGTCAGAATTTTATAAATTCTTAATAATAAATATGATGTTGATCTATTTAAAGCTTAAAGTTAAACTCGGATTGTTAGTGAGAATAGAACGGGTTAGAATAAAACTTATTTTACACACAAAGGGAATTATTAATAAAAATTATCTTTTTAATTGCTTTCTCCACGTTATGGTCAATAATCTTAAGAACTTGTTTGTACATTTCACTAGAGGCATAATAAGGATCAATAATATCGAGATTTTCTGATTCCTCGTTAAATTCCTTCAATGTAAAAGTTTTCTTATCAATGTTTTTAATTGATCTATAATTGTTGATAATGTCTCGTGAATGTGATTTCTCCATAGTAAGCATTAAATCTTGTTGTTCCAATAAAGATCCACTGATTATTTGAGGTTGAAAATCTGAATGATTAATTTTTTTTGAGTTTAGATATTCTTGAGATTGTGGTTGCATGTATGAAAATGCATTTATAAATCCAGCACTGCTAAAAATTAGATCAACATTATTTCTTTCTGCGTAATATCGAGCTAAATATTCTGCTGCTGGAGATCTTGCAGTATTTCCTAAACATATGAAGAGAACTCGCTTAATTTTATTCACAGTACTTCAAATATATAATAAATTTAGACTTTAAATAAAATTTATGGATAAATGCTGACAAAAATATTAAATAAAAGGTAGCTCTAAGAAGTATTAACATCAATTAATTTATTGAAATCTATCATGAAAAGCGAATCCATAAAACAATGGTTTAGTAAGGTTTTCACTAGAGATATAAATTTGCCCAAAAAAAAGTTTGCTTATTTATTCTTCTCTTTACTCTCTATAATGCTTTTAGTCGAAGGTTTAGTTTTTAAGTATATGAGTTTAATTCAAGGTGTTAGTGTTATAGGAATAGAGCTTTACACATTCGTAATTGTTCTTGGTATTTCTTTTTTAATATCAGGCAAATTAGTTGATTTCGTAAAGAATCGAACAAGATATTTTAATCTGATGCTAGTTATTTGTGTTGTCGGACTTCTGATAAGTGCAATTCCTGAAAATCTTCTCAATTATTTAGGTTTGTTAATAGTGCTATTAGCAATCCCTCAATTAATTATAGTATGGTTTACAATATTAGTTCATGAAACTAATATCTTAAACCGTGGTAGAATATCGACTTATCTATTGATCCCAAGTCTTGGTTTAGGTGTTATTTCTACAATTTTTATTTTAATTGAATTTTTATACATATTTTTCGGGATTCTAGAATTTTGTCTCTTAGTAATTATTTTTTGGTATTCCCGAAGTTATAAATATATAGAGACAAATGAACGATTAAAGTCAGATAAAAAATATTTAAGTATAATTTTTGAGAAGCATTTTTTCCGTTATGCTTCTAGTTTTTTCATGTTAAGTTTTATATTAGGAGACTTATTTGCAAGATATAAATTTGACATAGAATTTCCTATATTTATAATAGTCTCTTCTTTATATCTTATTGCTGCTGGTTGTTTTTTTGATAATTTTGGTCGTAAAATGTCAATTGTGTTAGGTATTTTGGTTCTTTCATTTTTTCTTATATCTTATGGCTCATTTGTCAACGCTGCTTATATTTTCGGTATGCCTAGAAGAATTTTCCTTTCTATCCATTACGGATTCTCAATTGGACCCCTTATACTTGCTATCTTTACAATTGCGGGAGATTTTTCAACAGAAAGAGGTAATTTGAAGTTTAGGGGTCGAATAAATGGGAGTTTTATGTTGTCTTTTTTTATTGGAGCGATCATTGGATTTATGTTTAGTAAATGGTTAATGGCTTTACCTGGGATCGATAATTTCCTATTAATCTTTCCAAATTTTCTAAATAGTTCAATTTTAATTATTCTTTTATTTTGGATGATGGGAATGAAAGAATTTTTAGTATCAAAAGAAAAAGAATGGGCTCACACACTAAATAGCCTACTAGTTTTCAGCAAAAACGGTGTTTGTCTTTATAATCATTATTTCAAAAATAAGGATAAAACTGAAGGTAAAGAAGAGGGGCCTCAATTTGATGAAGATCTTATATCAGGGGCTCTTTCGGGAGTAATAACTATCATTTCTGAAATAACTCAGAGTAAAAAACAGCTGAGAAAAATCGATAAAGAAGGGGGATTTCTTTTATTTGGCTATGGAAAATACCATGTTGTTGCTCTAATCGCATCAATGGAATTACCTGTACTATTTAAAAAAATAGATGAATTTTCAAGAGAATTTGAAAACATCTTCTTAAAAGAACTTAGGGCTTTTCAAGGGAATGTAAATCATTTTGTCCCCACAAAATATCTAATAAAAAAGTATTTTAGTCAAAAATTTTCAGAATTTAAGCTCTAAACATCTGGAACTATTTTCGCACATTCTTTCTTTTTCTACGTTTCTTCAAATTTATTAATTCTGATGATTTTCCTAATTGCTTTAATTACACCATCTTCAATTCTTTTAAGAATTTTGAAGTAATTTTCCTGATCCAAGTGAAATGGATCTTCTATTTCTAAGTTTTCAGTTTCTTCAGCAAATTCTAATAGCAGAAACGTTTTTTTGTCGAGATCTTCAATGTGTTTAAATTTTCTTTTTAATTTATTAATATGATGTTTCTGCTCAAATCCTAAAATAAGATCATATCTCTCTAATAAATTTGCATCAATCCTTCTTGTTCTGAAATTAGTTATATCAATTCCTTTTAATTTTAAATAATTTATAGTTCCTGGTTGAGCTGTTTTATAGTAATGATATATCCCCGCAGAATCGAATTCAACATCTTTTAATTCTTCTTTAAAATCATTTTCTTTAAGCCAGTTTGAAAAATAATGAGCAAAGGGACTCCTACATGTATTACCGGCACAGAAAAAGAGAACATTATTAATTTTTGCCATATCTTGGGGTATTTAACTATTTCAGGGAATATTTAGAATAGAATGCAAACAAGACCTTTATTTAAATCTGATAGATTAAAACGAAATTTCCCTTAAAAAAAATAGGATTGCCATTTCTCAAATAAATTCTCTTCTCATTTCAGAGCATGTAATAATTACTTAAAATAGCAATAAAATTTTAATGTCATTGTTAGTATTTTATAATAACTTCTAATTAAATAAAGGAAAAAACAACAATCTCCATTGAAGTATAAAACTGATTTATTGATTATTGGAAGTGGTATTTCCGGACTCTCTCTTGCACTGTATTTATCTAAATTAGTTCCAGATTGTAAAATACTATTAATAACGAAAGAAAGATTACAAGAAAGCTCAACTTACAATGCACAAGGAGGTATTGCATGTGTTTGGGATAAGAAAGACAGTTTTGAGAAACATATACAGGATACTATAATTGCTGGCGATGGATTATGTGATGAAGATGTGGTAAGGAGAATTATAACTCAAGCTCCAGATAGAATAAATGATTTGATAGATCTAGGGTTAAAATTCACGATAAATGAAGATGGAGATTATGACTTAGGTAAAGAGGGTGGACATACAGAACGAAGAATTCTTCATGTAAATGATCAAACGGGAATGTCTATTGAGCAAACATTAATAGAAAATGTAAAAAAATTGGATAACGTAGAAATTAAAGAATACTGGTGTGCTGTTAATTTATTTGCTGAGAATTTCAAATGTTACGGAGCTTATGTTTTAGATCAAAATACAAATGAAATTCATAATATCGCAGCTAAAACTACAATTTTAGCAACTGGAGGTGCCGGGAAAATATACCTTTATACAACAAATCCAGATATTGCATCAGGAGATGGTATTGCGATGGCATATAGGGCAGGAGTCATTATCGCAAATATGGAATTTTATCAATTTCACCCCACATGTCTTTATCATCCTTATGCAAAATCATTTTTGATAACAGAAGCTTTACGTGGTGAAGGAGCAGTTTTAAAGAATATTAAGGGAATTGAGTTTATGCAAAATTACCATCCCGATAAAGAATTAGCTCCACGTGATATTGTCTCAAGAGCTATCGATGCTGAATTAAAGAAATCTGGAGATGATCACGTATTATTAGATATTGCTTCAATTAAAGAACCTAATTTCATTAAAGACCATTTTCCGGGGATTTATGAGAATTGTTTGAAATTTAACATCGATATAACAAAAGAACCAATTCCTGTCGTACCCGCTGCCCATTATAGTGTAGGAGGTTGTTTAACCAAGATTGATGGTTCTACAAAAGTGAAAAATCTCTTTGTAGTTGGAGAATCTGCATATACGGGATTACATGGAGCGAATCGGTTGGCCAGTAATTCTTTGTTAGAAGGTTTAGTATGTAGTTATGAGTGTGCTAAAACGCTGAGTAGCACTATAAAAAACTTAAAAATTAAGGAGTTTAAAGAATGGGAGCCCGGACATGCCTTACCCTCTACCGAAGCAGTTATTATATCTCAAAACTGGGATGAAATTAGAAGATTTATGTGGAACTATGTAGGTATTGTTAGAACCGATTTACGACTTCAAAGAGCGAAAAAAAGGATTAACTTATTGCTTGATGAAATAGACCAATATTATTGGGATTTCAAAATTGAGAAAAATCTCGTAGAATTGAGAAATTTAGCTACCGTCGCAAAATTAATCATCGTTAGCGCTATTTCTAGAAAGGAAAGCCGAGGAATTCATTATAATTTGGATTATCCAAATAAATCTGAAATGAGCAGGTTAACCACACTCAGAAGACCTTGGTAATATTAAGGATTATAATCAAAATTGCTATTTTTCTGTTGCCGTAGGATTTTTATCCATACAAGGAACACCATATTGGCAAAAAGCACAACCTACCGGAGGTTTTGTTTGTTTATATTCCCCTCTACTTCGACGCCAATGTGGTTTAAGAATTGAACCAAGACGATTAATCATTTCTGCTTCTACTTTCCTCCCATATGTCCAACATTTTAATTTATCATGCCCGTTTTCATCAATTGCTTCCCCAGGGCATTTTTTTTCACATTCTCTACATGTTCCTTTAGTGTAGTACAAACAATTTGCATAAGGATCGTCACTCTTACGAGGAGTTACTTCTAAGGGAGCATTAGTAATGACTGAACATAACCTTATATTACAACCAACTTCGGATATGAACCCTTCATGTAAGCTGAAAGTTCCTAGACCCGCAGCAAATGCGATGTGGCGCTCTGACCAAGTAGATAAAAATCCTGAATAAATGTCAAAAGCTTTACTAATCATACCAGCTGTGGCTTGAAAACCTTTTTCTTGAAAAAATTGTATTAATTGCTTCATGATATCGATCTTAAATGCATTTGCATAATTCCTGCCAATCGAATAAATTTCAGCAGGAAAAATTTCTGCTTTCATGCTTTCTTCGCGAATTTGATTAGAAAATGGACAAATAACAGAAATTGTTCTTAATTGTGAAGCTAAATTTGGTACTTCTGGACAGTCACTAGCTATCCACATCTCTGCTGGTGTCATATGACGAGGTGCGGCTACTTCCTTAAATTTTTTAAAAATAGGATCATCACCATTGGCGATCCCTATGAGAGGTTTTGAAAAAATTCTCCCACCTCCGTAGCTTTCTGGTAATCGATTAAGTTTACTTGTAGCAAAAATTTCTTCTAAAAAAGTATATAGTAGTTCCTTCATTGAGTTCAATCCATTTTATGATATTTTATGGATAAAAATTGTAGATAGAATAAATTTTTATTTGATAATGAACAGTCTAAACTTAAATTAAATACCAGATTGAATTTTACCTTGAGAATTGGAAAAAGTATTAGGATTGAAAGATTTTTTGATCGGAAAACTAAAAGAACAATCATAATACCAATGGACCATGGATTAACCGTTGGAACAATAAAAGGTTTAGAAAACATTGCCGATATGGTTGATAAAGTCGCTTTAGGTGGTGCTAATGCCGTATTAATGCATTCAGGAATGGTAGGGGCGGGACATAGACAATATGGAAAGGATATTGGGTTAATTATTCATTTATCTGCTGCAACAGATTTGGCACCAGATCCAAACAGGAAAGTTCTAGTTTGTTCTGTTGAAAGGGCTTTAAAATTAGGCGCTGATGGTGTATCAATCCACATTAACATTGGTGCAGATGAGGAACCTGAGATGCTTCAAGATGCAAGTAAAGTTGTAGAAGCAACAAGGGAATGGGGTGTTCCTTTAATAGCAATGATGTACCCAAGAGGTAGAAAAATTAAAGATGAAAATGATCCTGAAGTAGTGAATATTGCTGTTCGAGCGGGAGTAGAATTAGGAGCAGATATTGTTAAAACAAATTATTCAGGTGATATCGACTCATTTAAATACATTGTTAATGGTGTGAAACACATCCCTGTCATTATAGCAGGTGGTCCAAAGATGGACACGATTCCAGATGTATTACAAATGGTTTATGATTCTATTCAAGCTGGAGGTGCTGGTGTGGCCTTTGGGAGAAATGTTTTTCAATCTAAAGATCCCACAAAAATGGTTCGTGCAATTTCAAAAATAGTGCATGGAAACTATACTGTTGAAGAAGTATTAAAAGAACACAAGTTTGATTAGAATTAAATGATACTTTCTTAGTAATATGAATACAAAAAAAATCTATCCCTTATTCCTAAATAATATTGAAACTCAGAAGGAAGAATCTTTAAATGATATAAAAGAGTATAGAGTAATTATTTCATTTGATAGCGTTCCAGAAAGAGATAATTTCCTCTCAAAAAACAAACAGCTTGAAATTATTAATAAATTTGATTTTATCCCGGCGTTTTGTGTCGGATTACAAAAAGATCAAATCTTGAATTTCGATAATGATGATTCTATTAAGCAGATTGAAGAAGACCAAAGACTCTACCTATCTATATTGGAAGTAAATGAGATTTTGGAATTAGATAAGTATAAGAAATCTCAAATTTCCTATACTGGTAAAAATGTACAAGTTGGTATAGTTGATAATGGGATTAACACCAATTTTCAGGCAATTTCAAATGTCTCAAGATATCAAATAAATAAAGTTGATAAGGATCCTAGCAAAATTTCTCATGGTACATTAATGGCAAGTATAATAGCAAATCAATTTAAAAATATTGAAGATGATTATATTGGAATTGCTCCAGATGTAAAATTTACTGATTTTGATGTATCAAACCTGACAAACGATTTTTATTTTTCACAAATTTTAGAGGTTTTCGATTCAATTATAAAAGAGGACTTAGAAATTGATGTTCTTTTAATATCTTTAACGACATCGGATCCCTCTGATGGGAAAGATATCTTATCTTTAGCATGTAATTTGTTAGTTGATCGTGGGATTATAATTGTAAGCCCCACTGGAAATTATGGACCAGATTCTCGTACTATTGGAAGTCCAAGTGCTGCTAGTAAAGTTATTTCTTTTGGTGCTGTTACAAAAGAGTTGTTCATCAATCCGTTTAGTGGAAAAGGTCCCACATTAGATGAACGATTAAAACCAGATTTTTGTTTACCCGGATCAGATGTTAAAATTCCTTTATCGGATAATTTAGCGGTAAGTGTTACAGGTACAAGCGTTGCTGCAGCAATTGGGGCAGGTTTGATAGCAATAATCAAGGAATTTAAAACAAATTATTCCTATAATGCGTTATTTGAAATATTAAAAAACTCCTGTAAAGATCTAACCTTGGATAAGTTTTCCCAGGGATATGGTATGCCAGATATAGTAGAAATCTTTAAGAAGATGAATCTATTTCATGAAAGGATACTACCTTATAATTTTCTGGCAAAAAAAGCAATAAAGGTTTCAGTAGAATTTGCAGTCCTATACATTATCATATACTTACTTTTTTTACTTTTTTAGAATTTTACCTACTGTACCCTAATAATATTATTTATAAAAACGGGTTAAATAAATCAATTAAAAAATAATAATATGATATATCTGATAAACACCATATTAATTGGAGGGAATTGAAATTTATCCAATATTCCATGTAGCTTTACCTTTAATTTTATCTGAGATCCCTTCAATTAAGAAAACTTTTAGAAGTAAAATCTTAATTATCATTGGGTCAATATTGGCAGACTTAATTGATAAACCATTACTCCTTCTTGGATTGGGCCCGGGAAGACACCTTTCTCATAATTTAGTTTTCATTCTGATTTCTTTTTTGATAGTTTTTGTGTCTACGAAAAAAAACCTTGAGATTTCACTTTCATTGTTATTCGGGATGGTTTTTCATTTAATCTTAGATTTACCAGAGGTCCCCTTATTTTATCCTTTCGTTTCATATAATTTTGAGATATTAGAAGAACCCCTATTCTATTGGATTAATAAATTCTTTATCGATCCCGTCGTCCTTTTTACCGAAATTATGGGGATTGGTATTTTAATATACATCTTTATAACAAACAAGTTATATCATCGATTACAATTAATGAAATATCTCAAAGGGAGCTCTCAATCCCCAATCAGAATTAAAAAATAATGATTTTTTTTGTTTAAAAAGCCTAAAATTATCAATTTATTAAATTTGATGAGAAATATTTAAAATCTAGTTATTTATTTTTCAATAGTATAATGAGCAAAAATAAACTAATGCATGTTATAATTGATCACAGAGAAAACAAGCTCAAATCAATCTTAGATAAAAAAAAAGATTCAATAACTTATGAATCACAGCAGTTAGATATAGCGGATATCGTTATCACTAGTGAGGTTGCCATCGAAAGAAAAGAAGGTTTTGATTTCGTTAGTTCTATCATGGACAACAGATTATTTGAACAATTATTACGTTTAAAAGATACCTATCAATATCCAATTTTAATCTTAGAGGGACTAAATGATAATGTCTTTGAAAATACTGGTATGAAAATCTCATCAATATATGGAGCTCTTTCTTTTATATCATATAAGTTAGGGATATCCGTAATCCCCACCAGAAATTTAGAGGATACTGCAATCGTCATCGAGAGAATCGCATACAGAGAACAAGTTAAAGATAATATGCCCTTATTAAGTCGAAAAGCACCTAAAGAACTATCTAAAAAAGAAAGGAGAACCTTTATTATTGAGGGATTAGTTGATATTGGCCCGAAAAAAGCTAAAACTCTAATTGATAAATATAAAACCCCACATCTAGTGTTTAAAGCGATTAAGCATTCTGAAATCTTATTAACTAAGACAGGGAACCCAAAAGGAATTCAAGGCCCTTTAAGTGATCTTACGGGATTTGGGTGGAAATTTGTAGAAAAAAATAAGAAACTTATATTCGGGAAAAAGGAAAAAAGTCCTCAGAAAAGAATTAACGATGAATATTAATGAAAATATATTTTATGATTGAGTAGAGAACTATAAATGAGAGTTCAACCACAATATAACATCTCGAATAACTTCATCTTTATTTAATTCATTAAATAGTTCATGTCGACCTTCGGGGTAGGTTTTGAAAGTAATATCTTTTATCCCGATAGATTGGTAGCGTTCTACTAAAGCTTTTGCTCCTTCTTTGCCTCCAACAGGGTCATCATTACCCACAAAGATATAGAATTTTAACCTTTTAGGAATTTTTTCGTCATTTTTTGCAGTTAAAAGTCGATTATTCGATTTTCCTAAAACCTTCAAGATACTCGGAGGAAGAGGGAAACCAGAGAGCGGATCTTCAATATATTTTTCAACTTCTTTCTCATCCCGTGTGAGCCAATCAAAGGGGGTTTTAGGATTCTTTACTTTATAATTTAGCCCTAATCCTTCAGCCCCTAAATCAGTTTTCAGTCTAGTTACTCCCGTAGTACCTGTTAGAAGCACACCTTGAAGTTTATTACCCCATTGTTGAATATAATCTTGGCTCAAAAAAGATCCCCAGCTATGACCTAATAAGAAAATTGGAATTCCCGGTTGCTCTTTTTTGATTATATCTGTTAATATGGTTAATGCTTCAACAGTACCATCCCATCCTCTTGGACCGAGTTCTCCTAATTTTCCATATTTTTCACCCGTTTTCCCATGTCCACGATGATCATCAGCATATACCGCATATCCTGCATTTACAAGAGCCTTAGCAACGTGAGTATATCTCTTTGCATGTTCTGCTAACCCATGAGCTATTTGTACTATTGCTTTTGGCTCTCCTTCAGGAAGCCATTTATAGACGAAAATATCTACCAAATCTTTATCCTTATACCAAAAACTTTCGAATTTCATAATAATCACATCTGAATTTATAAATAATCTAGAAGATAAAAAATAGTTTAATTCTTTGGCTTACCATCAGTATCATAACGTCCAGGATATTCTGCTGCCCAAGTTTCCATTACTTCTTGATGTGGCGCGTCATTATAGACTCCTCGATCTTTTATGTATTCAACAAATGGTTTTCCATCCTTATTTGTAGCAGCAAAAAGCCCATCACGCTTCCCATCAAAATTTACAGCTGGAAAATTTTTTCTAAGGCATAGTTCTTTATCAAACGCGCAATTAGCCTCAACCCAACGACCATCTAAAAATAGCTCCACAAATCCATGAAAAATAAAGAGATTGCTTCCCATGTCTTTTTTGAGCCGTTCTGAAGTCATATGGTTAACTATATCAACAAAATGAAGTCTAGACGGTATCCCTACAGCTCTAGCTAAAGAAGCCAACAGTATTGCTTTAGGTATGCAGAATGCGAAACCTGTTTTAAGAGTCAAGCTTGATTTCCAATTTTCTTTGTTATAAGATAATCTGGCATTTTTGACGGAATATCTTATATTATCTCGCACAAAGTAAAAGAGTTTAATAGCTTTACCAATATCATCGTCTTCAGATATACCCTCAATTAATTCTTTTGCTTTCTCTTGAATAGATGGATGTTCAAAATCCATAAAGAATGTGGGTTTGAGAGTTTCCTCAAATTTTCTACTTTGATTTGTCATTATCTATAGGGAATTTTTATTCTTCTTGTTTATAAGAATCAAAATCATAAGACCATTTTATGGGAGAATCACCCTCGTCATTTTTAGACGCTTCGAGACCTTGATAGAAATTATCGTTATCATCTCGTAAATGGAATTTGTGTCCACATTTTGTACATGTCGTGACTGTTTTCCTCAGCCAATACTGAGGATTTGAGAAATCAAGTACAACCTTATTGAGTTTATTATCCTTAGTTTCTAGATAAGATTCAAAAGGTATCCGAAATTTTACAGAATCACTGCCACATTTAGGACAATGGCCAACAGAAGCAATATATTTTACTTGTCTCATATCAATACCGATTTTTTTATCATTTTTTGTCATTTTAATCCCTCTTTGATTATCATTTTATTTATTACAGTTCATTTGCATATCTTCGCAGAGAATTTTGAATGATAAGTAATTGTATATTTCTTGCACCCCCAATTACTTCTTCGATTTTGCTCGTATCCATGAACTCATCAATGGGAGTATTATCAGTCACCGAAATTCCCCCCATTTGCTGTTGTACCTCATAACAAATCTCATTTGTTAATTTTGTAAGGAAATATTTACCTTGAGACGATACGCCAGCAGTCCATTTTTCAGCATCTCTATTAGGGCTCTTAGCAAACAAGATTTTATCATCATAAATAGTAGCTGCTTGTAAAGCTAAAGAGGTAGCTGCTGATGTTTTCGATAATAAATCTGCTAAGCTAAACCCAACTCCTTGATATTTTATAATTGATTGCCCAAATTGCTTTCGTAGGTTGCAATATATAATTCCATATGCAAGAGCACCCCAACAAATCCCTAATCCACTCCCCATTATTCCCAAGCGTTCAGGAACAAGTCCACCAAAGAGATTATTATATCCTTTACCATCATCTCCTAAAATATACCCAAAGGGTACTTTTACGTTATTTAAATAAGTATGACTAATTTGTACCCGAGGAACAGCATTAATTTTCAATCTTTTAGTTTCTACACCCATATCTCTTTTTATCATTGCTTGGACCATGGTCCCCCTCGGATTTGAAACTGAATACACACCATAACAGACAAAATAATCGGCTACGGCTCCGTTAGTTGTATATACTTTTTCGCCATTAAAAATAATCCCATCATCTACTTTGGTGCATGTAGTCTCCATATTTACAGCATCAGATCCTCTTTCAGGCTCTGTTATGCCAATACACCCTACTGCTTGTCCACTCATTAATTCATCTTGAACTTTAAGTATCTCTTCAGTTTCACCATGTTGAAAAGTGGGATTTCCACACAAAATACCACTAGCTACCCTAGCTAGCTCTAATTGAGGATCGCAACAACTCATTATAGAAGCAAGGAGTACTTCTTTTTTCATCCCATAAGGGATAAAATCCTTCCATTTATTAATCCTCTGCATATACCCATTTTTTCCTAGCTCTGGAAAGAGAACATAAACATCTTTTGATTTATCTATTTTGGGTTGCAGATCTAAACAAAATTCTTCAAGTTTTTCACAATATTCACGCTCTTCATCACTCAGCATTGGAAAAACATTATCATTAAAGATCTTATAAACATTTTCTAATGTCATCTTTTCCAAAATATCGTCGTTTATAATCTTTTCTTGCATGTCGAATCTCTTTAAAAGGTTTTAATTTAATTGAATGCTCAATTGTAATTAAATTTTTAAGATCGATCTAAAAATGTTATTATAAAAAAGTGATTTATTTGTAGTTTTTATCTACAAATTCCATTACTCTTTGTAATTCCTCTAAATGTGTCTCTACATCACCAAAAATATAGAATCGAACATCTGGACCTGTTCCCGAGGGCCTAAAGTATAGAGTTGAATTTATGCTTTTTAATTGATAGATATCAATCATATTATTATTATCTGACAAAGCTGATGTTTGATATTCTTTCTCCCCAATTAAAATTTCTTTTCTGTCATTTTTTTCAAAGCCTTTCATAATTTTTATTTTTTCCTCATCGGTTGCAGAGATAGTTCGATTTATCCCTTTAATTGACCAATCTATAGATTCTGATATGACAAATCCGCGACAAATTAGTTCTGTGATTAAAACTAAGGCCGGTA
>JAGXNR010000053.1 GCA_019894875.1 Promethearchaeota archaeon
GACTTTAGGTTGTCTAGAGAAATATGAAGAAGAAAATGAGTGTTACAATAAAGCTCTAGAAATTGACCCTGAATATAGAGATTTGAAAATTCTGACTAAAATAAGGAAACCATTAGAAAAAAAATTAATTAGATTTGTATAAGGGTGTTAATACCGATTGCATTTTTATTAAATTACATTTTAACCTAGACCAACCATACTTAAGGCGTCTTTAGCTTCTAAAACTGGATAGACCGTATATTTATAACCCACTATGTCCATATATCCAGAGAATCTTTTAGTGATTGCTTTTAAAGCATCGAAGTATTTACTATCATCTTCAATCTTATAAATTGTGAAAAAAGTATAATCACCAGCCGCAGCGTTAAATACATGCTCAGTTTTTACAAAATCAGGTAACTCTTCAAGTTCGAGAAACTTTTTTCCAACTTCCATTCCAACATGAGCGGGGAAACTTCCCATGATAACAATATAAGCCATTAGTTTTACCTCCTTTTATTTTTCATTATTTAACGGATAAAATTATGAATTAGATAATTCTAATTAGATCTCGTTAAGTAGGTTAAGACAATTTTGTATAAAACTTTTACGATAATAAGGTTAATAAGCTTATTTATTTCTAAGAATTAATATTTCAATTAGCAGAGCGATTGTCTTGATTAATTTAAATCAAAATAGTAGAATTTTAACTTTTAGAGTAAAAAGCTTTTTCTGCATTTTCATAAAATCACCTCTTTAAAGATTTTTTTTTTAAATTTTTTGATAGTAATTAGATTGGAACATCTAATACTTCAAATTCTTACTGATTTCGCTTGAAGATTTAACTTCATAATTAAAAATATCAGTTAATCTATATACATTTGTGTTAAAGATTTAAAATTCCTCATTTCGATAATATGAGATTTGGGAGTTAGTAATAAAATCCTCTTCAGGTTGCTCTTCAGGAAAAAGGTTTGAATATCTTAATATATCAATTTAGTCTCTTCTAGCTCTATCGAAACTTATTTTTTTTATTCTTAAATCTAAATTCTTCTCGTTTAAGGCTTTATAATTACCCTCATTCACCCTTATATCCAGTGCGTATTTTTTTGAAGATTTATCTATGGATTTTTTTATTTATTTCAGTAGTTTTATCGAATGAAATTTTCCATTAATTATTCATTAAACAGACATTTAAATAATATAATCTGCTAACAAGATACATAAAGCTCTATCAATTTACATTTAAATTAGTAAAATATATATAAGATAATAAGCAAAGTGCTACGCATGCGCATATTGAAGATGCAATCAAAGTTTCTTGATAAGTTCCTTGAAACTCTTAACAAGTTTGGAACTTTATATGGACCGATGCTTAATAATAACGTGTTGTCTTTTGATCGGCTTCAAAATATTTCAGACCTAGTTGTCACTGATGATCATCCAATGATTCCCCTAAAGAAACTCTTTCATCCGATGCAATTCACAATGATGTATTTCAATGAGAAAGGGTTTACTCCGAACTATTCCATGATTGAGAAAAGAGTCGTGTTAGGAGTACATCCCTGCGAGATACATGGTCTTTTCATACTTGATGATATTTTAATGCGAGATCCGGTTGATCCCTACTATGCAAACTTAAGACAGAACACAGCGATAGTGGGATTTTCCTGTCTTCCTACTGAGAATTCATTGTGTCATTCAACGGATACTGATATTGTGCAAGAAGGCTTTGACTTGTTCTTTGTTAACCTTGGTGAGTATTATTTAGTTTGGGTTGGTTCGAGCCTGGGTCATGATATGATCTATGAAAGAGAGGAATTCTTTGACAAGGATGTTGGTTATGATGATATGCAAAATTATGTGAAATGGCGTGATAAACGAAATAAAATGTTCAAGAAAGGCTTTGAGTTTGATAGAATGCCTGATATTATGGAACTCAGCTATGAGAGTGAGGTCTGGAATAAATTCGCTGAGATTTGTTTATCATGTGGTCAATGTACTATGGTCTGCCCAACATGCAACTGTTACAATGTGACTGACATCTTTGATGTTACGAATGAAACAAAAGGACGCAGAGATAGATACTGGGACAGCTGCATGTTTGCCGATTACAGTTTAGTAGCAGGAGGACATAACTTCCGAGCCTCCCGTGCAGATAGACTCAGACTTTGGTACGGACACAAACTGAAGACATTTGGAAAAGATTATGGTCGTCCTGGTTGTGTAGGCTGCGGTCGTTGTGTGGAAACATGTCCGGTCGAAATTAATGTCCTTACGGTCTCTGAGGCTCTAATTACAAAGGAGGTGCCTAAGAAATGAGTGTGCTTGATCCAGTCGAGAATCCATTCAAACCAAAAGCCGCAAGAATTGTTCGACATTATGATCTTATAAATGACCACAGGTTCTTTCAGATTCGGCATATTGACATGAAGAAAGCAATGTCATTCTCCTATAATCCTGGCCAGTTTATCATGCTATCAATACCTGGCGTAGGGGAGTCACCCTTTTCGATTTCATCCACACCAAGTCGCCCAGGTATTCTTGAGTTGGGTGTTAGAAAAGTCGGAATACTGACTGATGCTCTTTTCCAGAAGAAGGACAATGATGTAGTGTACATCAGAGGTCCCTATGGAAATGGTTTCAAACTTGAGCAGATGGTTAATAAAGACCTCATCATTGTAGCTGGTGGACTCGGAGTCATTTCGCTTCGTTCAATCCTGTATTATGTTTTGGACAATCGAGACCAGTTTAAACAAGTATTCTTCTTATATGGTACAAGAACCCCTAATGAGTTCTTGTTCAAGAATGAATTCTTCCAACTAAAACAGCGTGAAGACATTGAATGTCTGTATACAGTGGATAAGCCAAATCCAGAGTGGACTGAGAATGTGGGTGTGGTGACAAAGCTCTTAAAGAATCTTCCAAAGATAGATCCGCGTGAAACCACTGCTGTTGTAGTGGGACCCCCGGTCATGTACAAGTTTGTGATCGATGAATTCTTGAAACTGAAGATACCCAAGAACCAGATCCAACTATCACTTGAGAGACGGATGAAATGTGGAATTGGAAAATGTGGACATTGTGCTATTGAACATCTCTATACTTGTATGGATGGACCAGTATTTACTTACTGGGACACTTTGCATTTCAGGGAGTTGATCTAAAATGGAGAATGTTAGTAAAACCGAAACGCCTTCAGTAAAGAAGAAAATTGGTATCTATGGCTTCACAGGTTGTGCAGGAGATCAGCTTCTCATTATCCATACCGAGGATGAGATTCTCAATTTGTTTAATTCAGTAGACTTACGTTCCTTCGTGATGGCTTCGAGTAATCCAATTGAAGAGGAACTCGATATTGCTTTCATCGAAGGTAGTATCAGTACGGAAGAGGAGAGAGAACATATTCTCAATATAAGGAAGAGAGCAAAAATTCTAGTAGCAATAGGTAATTGTGCTGTAAGTGGCGGACCGCAAGCAATGTGCACCGGAGATGGCAGATTTGAGGAACGATTGAAAAAAGTATATGGGGATGCCAAGTTTTTGACAGATCCTATAGAATCTAAACCTGTAGATGCGTTTGTTGAGGTAGATTACTATCTCCCTGGCTGTCCAATCAGTGCACCACAGACTTTCGCTCTAATCTCAAGGCTTATACATGGAGTGATGCCGGAACCCTACCCCCACCCAGTGTGTCATGAGTGTAAACTCAGTGAGAACCGATGCCTTCTGCTTGACAAGATCGAATGCTTAGGCCCATTGACCGCGGGTGGATGTGGTTCCGCTTGCCCCAATCATAGGCTCCCGTGCGTGGGTTGCTGGGGACCAAATGAGGATGGTAACTTTGACTACCACCTTGAATTTCTAGAAAGTTTTGGAAAAACTAGAGAGGAAATATTGAGATTAATCAGAGGATATGGGGGGCATAAAATCCTCAAATTCATTGAAAAGGGAGGAAAATAATATGACAAAGAAGAAAGAGATCAGAATAGAAACATTAGCCAGAGTCGAGGGGCATGGTGGTATCAAGGTAGAGATTGAAGGCAATAAAATCAGCAATGTCGAAGTCCGGATTCTCGAGGGACCAAGACTCTTCGAAACTCTTGTTGTTGGGAGAACCCCTCAGGAAGACCTCAGCATTGTGCCTCGAATCTGCGCCATCTGCAATCTCTCTCACAAGTATGCAGCTCTCCGAGGTCTGGAGAAAGCTTTAGGTGTTGAGGTTGATTCAACAACTAAATTGTATCGTAAACTTATGCTTCTTGGTGAGATAATTGAAAGTCACAGCTTACATCTATACTTCCTTGCACTACCAGACTTCTTAGGCTATGATAATGCTTTTGCAATGACCGATAAGTATGATGGCACTGTTTTAAAGGCTTTACAGCTCAAGAAATTTGGAAATAAGATTATGCGGATGATTGGGGGACGCATGATGCACGGTGAAAACCCGATCATTGGAGGATTCGGGAAACTACCAACGAAGGGAGAACTTACCAAAATAAAAAAGAAGGCTTTGGAGTTACTTCCGTTTACTATTGAAACGATCGACCTTCTTGCAGGTTTTGAAGTTCCCGATCATATGGAGAGAAAAACACAATTCCTCTGCTGTAAACCTCCTCATGACAAATATGATTATCATGGTGACATGTTTATCACATCTGACGGTGAGGAGCACCCCGTTGAAGACTATAAGTCAGTAATCAAAGAACGAGTTGTAGGTCATAGCTTTGCTAAACGAGGACAATATAAAGATAAGCCTTTTACCGTCGGGGCCCTTGCAAGGATCCTCCTACTAGGTAATAGACTCAAGGGCAAGGCAAAGGAGGCTCATGACAAAATCGTCAATCAGAGATGGCATCAAAATCCCATCTTCAATAATCATGCTCAAGCAATAGAGCTAGTCCATTCACTGGAATATATTCTAGAAATTGTGGATGAACTCCTCACCAGTACCAAATCGAAAGTTGCCAAAACTACTCGAGATACAGGTTTTGGGACAGGAGCGATTGAGGCACCTCGCGGAACATTGATTCATCATTATGAGGTCAAAGATGGTTTAATCTCCGCAGCCGACATCATAACACCAACCGTTATGTTCCTCGATGATATTGAGGAGTTCATTCGAACGAGTGGTAATACACTTCTGGCAAAGGACAAGATAGACAAGATTGAGCTGGAGTTTGAAAAGATAGCACGCGCCTATGATCCGTGCATCAGTTGCAGCGCCCACTTAGTGGAAGTCGTGTACAAGTAGATTTTAATATTGAATTAAAATTTCAGTCATAAAATTAAGAATTTTTAAGAAATTGTTAGAAAAATTTAACAATAATTTGATTAATTAACCTACGTATAATACTTCTAATTTCGGTGAAAGAGTTATTTTTCTCCCCTGTATCCTCGTTCATGTAGAGATCGCGATTTATCTCAATCATTATAGATTTTACCCGTCTTTCTTGGTGAAGGAATGTTAATGGCACATAACAACCCGGGAAAGGTTTATTGATCTCAGTCGTGAGATTAATTCCTTCAAAAAAATTCTGAATTAATTGGACTAAATCTTCAGGAGTATGATAAGGATCTGTGCCAATACAAATTTGCGGTCTTTTATTATCCTGAGAGTTTTCATAGGGCAGTGGGATAGCTGGAAATGAATGTGCATCGATGATAAGGCATTCACCGAATTTGACTAATAATTCTTGGACTTCTTTTGCTATTGCTTTATGATATGGATCATATATATTTTGTAATAGCAGATTTCGCTCTTTTTCACTAATTTCTCTTAACTTCCTACCGTTTGAGTCTTTTATATAAATAACTCCCATGCCCTGTTTTGCCATTTCTTCCTTATTATCATTTCGAAACCTTTCTGGATCCAACACTAATCTACTGTAATTATACATTACTGAAATCCCTCCTAATTCAGCAACACATGAAAATATTTCATCAGTATATAAGTCAGTCATTCTCAACAATTCGTTTTGAAGATCATTGTCGCTCAACAAAAATTTGGCTTTCATTTCTGGGGGTATATAAGTAGAGCTATGGGGGATGTGAACTAAGAGTGGGATGCTAACCCTATGTTTTTTTATCTCAAATTGATTAATCATAAAAACAATTATCTCTCCAATTTATAATCATATTGCCACAAGAAATGGACTACTGAAATTCTATATTATTCTATCATCAATTTCCCATTATAAAACAAATTAATAACAAATTAAAATTAATTTCTTAAAACCTTTTATCTAATTCTATTCCGCAATTAGGACAATGTTTTTTTAATATATTCTTTTCTATATATCTATTCAATTCCTCTTCTAGATTGGTATAAATATCTTTTAACATAATATCTTCTACTGAGATTAACTTTAACTTCCCCTTTCGATAAAGCCTAAGTTTTTCTTCTTTTCTTTTCATGTAATCTTTCCCATGATACCCCCAATATTCGATATAAATCTCATTTTTTGGAAGATACCAATCATATTTAATCGGCATACCCCGTACTCTTATCGTATTCTCGTATTCATGTTCGATACCAAGACGATGGAGATGATTATCAATTATTAATTCCCCTTTCGATCTTACAACATGACCATCCAAACACTTGAAACTAGTCGCTATTTTAGGAATATTTTTTTTTAACAATCTTTAAAATCTTTCTTATAATCCAGTACGCAATTACAAAACAGACAACAAAAATTATACCTCCCATTATAAAGAATATGGTATTCAAGCTCAACTTTGTTCACTTGTTTAGTTTAAGGATTTTTCTTAATTATAATAGGATTCAATTTATATAAATATAGTTATCATTTAATTGATTAAAGTATTAAGAGACTGAGATATTACTAGCTAAGTGTGCGGATTGCTATTAATATCTAATCTTAAAATATCCTCAATTATTTCATTGGGGCAAGAAAAATGTTCAAACTATTAATTTATGAAAATTTTTATTTAATTTCGAGATCATTTAAAGTTTAAATAGTTTAAGATTCAATACTCTAATTGCATAGAATATTAAAGGTGTAAAAAATGGAAGAATTTTCTAATAAACCTAAGTATGTTGATGAAGATGAAATGAATGAAGCTATTGGTCGTGTGCTCTGGGGTAAAAACGGTAAAAAATTCTCAATGCGTCGGCTCATTTTTGCTTTTATGAAAAAAAAATTAGGAGGTAAGAAAAAGAAATGAGTACTAAGGATGATCTATTCCAACACGTTGTAGAATTAGAAGAAACTAAAACTTACGAGTTGGTAAAACAATTAGTAGAAGATGGTGTTGACCCAAAAGAGATTATTGATATATTAAGTAAAGCTGTAGATGTCATTGGTGAAAAATTTAGTAAAAAAGAATATTTTCTTGCTGAACTTGTTATGGCTGGTGAAATTTTCCAACAGTCCTCTAAAATACTTGAACCAGCACTTAAAAAAGATAGTAGTAAAGTGAAAAGCAAAGGAGTTGTAGTAATAGGAACCGTAAAAGGTGATGTTCACGATATCGGTAAAAATATTTTTGTTACCCTGTTAAAAACAGCGGGAATCGAAGTATATGATTTAGGTGTTGATATTCCCGCTAAAAACTTCGTAGAAAAAGTGAAAGAAACAAATGCGGATGTTGTTGGATATTCAGGATTATTAACTGTTGCTCTTGAAACTATGAAGGAAACTACTGAAGCTTTAAAATCCGAGGGATTGAGAGATCAAGTAAAAATAATTATTGGTGGTTTACCTACTGATGAATTGTGGATGAAGGAAGCTGGTGCTGATGCCTTCACGGATAATGCCTTTGAAGGTGTAAAAATCGTAAAGAAATGGTTAAAGGAGGGATAATTATGGAATTCGAACCTATTAAAGAAGAACCTATGACCTCAGTCGAAAGGGTATTAACTGCCATGAGTTTGAAAGAACCTGATCGAGTTCCAGTGTGGCCTCTAATAGACTTTCTCCCCGCAAACCATATAGATGTCACAGCTCAAGAAATACTCGAAGACCCTGATAAATCTCAATATGCATTTGAATGGATCTACCATAAATTAGGAGGGTATGACATAGCTATGGCAGGTGGAGGAATGTATATGATGTATATAAACCCGTTTCCCGATTTCTTTTCAGCATATTATGTCGATTGGAGATTACCCGGTCGTATGTTAGATGTAAACGAACCACCTCAATTAGTTGAGAGAAGTCTTGATAACCCAATATTAACAGTAAATGACTATGATCGAATAATTGATGAAGGATTACTATGGTTAGCTAACTTTGAAAGAGCTGGGATGGGTGATATGACAAAGCTAGGAAAAATCGGAGCAAAAGTGGCAGAAAATACCAAAAAATGGTGGACTCATTACCAGGTGCCTACTTTTACCGATGGTGCAGTAATCGTACCTTTTGATCTTTTGTCTGTGTTCAGAGGCTCAACTAATTTCATGAAAGATATTTATAGATATCCTGATAAAATAAAGGAAGTTAGTGATTTCTTAATAGATAATGTGATCGCAATGGGAGAATACGGTGTCTCTAAAGCAAAAGGTAAAACACTTTTAGTAGGTGCTGTAAGAGCTAGTGCTGACTTTATCTCAATAAAACATTTTGAAGAATTATTTTGGCCTTATTTTAAAAAAATAGTAACTCGATATGTAAACGACGGTTTCATTGTACAGCTTCATATGGATACCAATTGGACAGACCGATTACATTACTTACTAGAATTACCTAAAGGAAAAATTTACATGCATATGGATGAACGGACCGATATATTCAAGGCAAAGGAAATACTCGGTGATCATATGTGCATCCAGGGAAACATAAAACCTTCCCTATTTACTTTGGGAACTCCCGCGATGATCGAAAAACAAACTAAAGAGATAATTGATAAATGCGCTGAAGGTGGTGGATTGTTTGTTGGAGCTGAAATTCCAGATAACGCGAAACTCGAAAATATCAAAGCTATGATAGACACGTGCAAAACCTATGGTGTATATCGAAAATAAAATTGATTACTTTAAATCAATATTCTAAATTTTTTTTTATTAAAATCCAACAAGAGTTAATGATTTTATAAAATTCTTAAGTTTAATTTTAAACAATTCTTACCCATGTTATTTAAAGAATTATATTAGATGTTTTCACTAAGTGATTCTTTCGAATTTTGTAATTTCTTGCATAATAATCGATTGAAACAAAAGAATATTACTACTTCTGTAAACCTAAGCTTGGAGGTTTCCTAAAATAAATTAGGAAAATATTGTGAGGTGAAAATTGATTTATAATGTGGTTACAAAAATTCCGAGTTAAATTATATACACAAGATGTTCAATTTAGTGAAGATATAATTTGACTACGGTTTCGGGATAGCATCGAATGTGAAATATATATAGTTAGATTTTTTTGTCAATATATGGGAAAGTAAAAATATCGAATGTCAATATTCCTTTATAGTGAAAAGATGTCAAGTTATAAATTCAAAATTGTACTAACAGGTGCTGCAACAGTAGGTAAGACCCGTTTAATTCAAAAATTCATTAAAAATAGGTTTCAAGCAAATTACAAGCTAACTGTAGGTGTCGACATTCTCACGAAAGATGTTGAATTTAGGCAAGGAGAAATTGCTACTTTAAGTATTTGGGATATAGGAGAACAACAACGTTTTGATTTTATTCGCAGTATATTTTATAAAGGATCAGCTGGAGCTTTATTAGTTTTTGATTTAACACGAGAACAAACATACATTGAAATCAGGAAAGGGTTTACTGAAATTAAAAAATTTGCGGGTTCTATTCCTTTTATCTTAATCGGAAATAAGATTCATTTACTTAAAATGATGGATAAAGCAATTATCCGAAAAGAGGCTCGTGAATTTGCTAAAAATGAGGGAGGGATTTATATTGAAACATCTCCAAACCGTATTGATGATATTGAAGAAGCAGTTCGTAAGTTTACTTGTAGAATTATAGAATCAAGATCATAAGATCATAAGATCTATTGCAGTTAATATATAGGAAAGCAAAGATATCAAATGTATTATATTGGCAGAATTTTATTTATAATTAAAGTATAATTTCGGTAAGGTTTAGGATGTATGCTATTTCAAACCTTTTCTTTTTCTCTATTGCTTATAGCAATTCCAAGTTGATAAGCTTCTTCTAATTGATCTTGGCACATTGAAATTGGAATATCTTTTTGTTCGTCTTTATTATATGTACAGCAGGTAATTATGAACAATTTGATGTTAAAAAAGGGCGCTATCCTCTCAAAAAATGCAACTGTTGATTCGCAGTGATGACGATAAGTAATTATGACTACAAATGTTTTGTTTGCGAAGCCTTCCCACGCAAGGGCTTCCATTCTATCGAATACTGTTTTTAGTTGAGCCGTCATATACCCCCAATACATAGGAGTCGCAAAAACTATCGTGTTTGCTTTTTTATACGCAGAATAAATTTGTTCCATGTCATCCTTTATCGCACAGCTATGATTTGCTGACGTTGCGCATGTTAGACATCCTTGACATGGTTTAATATTTAATTCATTGGTGTAGAAATGTTGTACTTCCTTATCTCTATTGGTATTCAATCCTCTTAAGAAATTTTCTGCTAAAGTATCTGAATTTTGATTTTTTCTGGGACTCCCATGGAGCACTAAGGTTTTCATAACACTACAATCTCTTTCTAAAAATGGGTTTTTTATCTCCTAAATTTTTGCTGATTTATAAGAATTTGTTCGTCATAAGGGGATTAAACCAGATATCATGGAAAATTTCAATTAATTTATAAAAGTAGATAATCCCAACTGTTCTATTATGTTCATAAGTTTCAATGAATCAAATTGCTTCTATGAGCCCTTCTACCTAGAAGACTTATTAATTCTCTTAATTTTTTGGTATTTATTCCTCTTTTTTTCCTGCATCTAAGAGTTCAGAATTGGTTTCTGAAGATTTTTCAAATTCTTCCGGTTCTTTTTGAGCATCTTCTACAGCTTCATTTTTAGTATTGCTATCTTTGATATAATTGGCATAAAGAGGATTTAAAAAATTAAAAATGAGTGTTTCACTATAATCGCTTAAGGTAACCTCCAAAAATTCATCAAGATTAATCTTACTTTTCGTCTTTTTTAAATAGTACAAATAGGGAAGAATAATAGATGTAGTAAATATACTAATGCTTAAAAAAATAGAATAGGTTAGGATGTAAAAATAAATTGCTAAGATTAATCCAATTATGCCGGATATTAATAATAATTGACCACTCTTACTAGAAATACCTGTTTTCATTTTAACCTTATCTACGCATTCATTACAAATAGGTAAATTACACGAGTAATCTTTTTTATATTCTTTGTTTGGTATAAAAGAACCATAAGTATTTTGTTTATACTGGTTTTCTGTAGTAACACCACAAATAATACATACTTTTGGGAATAAAATCTCTTCAGCATCTTGAAATTTAATTGTTTTATCCTCAATTTTTTGACTGACATTCTTCTTTATCGTGTTAGCTGACGACAATTATAATATCCTCCCACAATTATAACAATATTTGTTTGTACTTTTGACTAGATTTCCACACCACTTACACTTTTTGTTACCCGTTAGATTACCTATGGAATTATCATTTGAAGAATCCTTACTTCGATTCAATGAATCAACAATAAAGCGTTTTATTTGACTATTCACAGGTTCAGGTACACCTAACATTAAAGAATTCATCATATAATCAAATGATTTTTTAACCTCACCTCGGCCAAGAGCATCAAATGCCATTTTAGCAATTGTTAGTGCTTTTTGTCCATCCGCAGAATTAATTGGTTTAGGCGGTGGCATGCCATAAATAATTAAATCCCTAATTTTATTGAGATCTATTTGTGTTGGAATTGTATTTGGTCTAGCATAAGTAGAATAGACAGGTTTATATCCATACGATGTCGGTTTGGGTTTGGGTTTAGGTTTGTATTTTTTATCTATTTTGAGAATATTATAGAGATCTTGATCCTTATTGATTGAAAACTTCCCCTTCATTGACTTTTGATTTTTATTGCGTTTCTTTTTGATAATTTGTGTATATAGTGTAAAAGAACCCACGCTTGAGATTATTACAATACCTGTGATATTTAGAAAAGATGTTACTAATGTAATTTTGGAATTGAGAGGATCAGCAAGCCATGCCACTTCGAGTCCGTCAGAAAACCCATCTCCATCAGTGTCATGATTTAATGGATCTGTATTATATCTAGAAACTTCCGCTCCATCTGTTAATCCATCATTATCAGTGTCAGGATCTTGTGGATCCGTTTGAAGATTAAATTCGTTAAGATTATTCAATCCATCACCATCCTCATCCCCCGTTCCATCATTTAAATTAAGATCCAAATCGTTGATATATTCCCAATAATCCGGCATATTATCATTATCGGAATCCTGATCATTTGCTAATGAACCTAATTGATATTCTAATAAATTATTCAACCCATCTCCATCATAATCTAATTCAGTATCATCTTGTAAAAGGTTTAAATTATTATTATATTCATAATAATCTGGTATATTATCATGATCAGAATCCGAATCGTTTGCTGATGATCCTAATTGACATTCTAATATATTTGTCAATCCATCGACATCAAAATCCAAACTTGAATCATCTGTCAATGGATCTAACTCATTCAATACTTCATAATAATCATCCATTCCATCATCTTCCGTATCTGTTTCTAATGGATTTGTGACAAATATTAATACTTCATCTCCATCACTTAATCCATCTCCATCCGTGTCTGGATTTACTCCATTTGTAAGATAAGTTAATAGTTCCAATCCATCTAACAACCCATCACTATCAGTATCATCTAAAAGTGGATCAGTATCCCCATTAAATTCGAAATAATCATCTAATCCATCTGAATCAGTATCATTATTTGAGGGATCTAACCCTGCAAAAATCTCAAAAACATCCTCGAGCGAATCATTATCAGTATCATCTGAGATAGTATTATTAAGAGAAATTTCCCTGTTTCCCTGAATTGTGGCGAAAATCCCATAACCCGTAAACCCTGAAACTCCTTCTAACTGAATTATCCCCGAATACGAACCAAAACCTGTGTTTGTTGGTGAAGTTATTGTTAGATCCTCAAATTCGTATATCACATCTTGAGTAACATTGCAAGCAAAGATATATAATTCTTCAATCAAACCCGTTCCATATAGAATAAATGAATATGATAAAGAATTTCCAATTGGAGTAAATGAAACTGAACCAAATGTAGTATACAAAACAGCTGCTCCATTTATTCCATCAGATTGTTGTGGGTGATGAGTATATCCTAAGGATCCAGAATATGACACTGTATTTGAATACACATATGAATAACATTCCTCCATTGAAGTTACACCATCTCCATTTGTATCCGTAGCGTATTCTTTTGAGTGAAGGAAATAATAACTAAAAACTCCATGCTGTAAACTTGAGGTTTCTAAGCTGGACTCATCATCTTCACAAGCAGTCATTATATATCTGCCAATTTCTTGTACTTCAGGAATCACACCACCACTATGACATGAATCAACCACTACATATTTCTCAGTTGAATTTATGCTGTCCAATTTTGAATCAATCAATGAGTCTATATAATAATTACTCGGAGAATCTGGAATTGAGTCATACGAACACAGATAGTGTGTCCCATCATCTAAAATGGCTTCATATTTATCTATTTTAAAACCATAGTCCGTAATGGTATTATCTGAAACAAAACGAATATAATATCTAGATACTGGTAAATAAGCGGACCAAAAATTATATCCATAATTTCCGCTATATTCTTCATAATACCATCCTGATGCAACGTCCGAATCACCACATAAAGCATAATCGTAATAATATTCACAATCAAATCGATAAAAGTGAACCCTCATATAGACAGCTCCTGTTCGTGAAATACTCCAAATATTATCATAGTAGTTCGGATATGGATGAGGTGTCTCTGCAATCCAATTAATAGGCCCAACTTCAGTTCCAAAACCTCCATGTCCAGAATAATAAAAGAAAAAGACGTCATCTTCATTGATCTGTGAAGCAACTTGATCAAATGCATTACTGATCGCATCTTTTGTAGCACTTGAATCTTGAAGATATAGGATATTTTCAGGCTTAAAATTATAGTCATTTATCAACATGGAATATACCGCTTGAGCATCATCATCACAATAATTTAAATCAGCTGTAGTTCCGGGATAATCTGATATACCAACAACAATCGCATATGCTTCTTTTGCTACCAATGAAGATGATATTTTAGGACTAATATCGAAATTCTCCTCAGGATTGTTTTTCGGTTGTGTAATATATTCATTTTCCAGTTCCAGATTTTTATTTTTGAACGTATTTAACTCAGAAACAGTAAAATGGCCTGAAAAAAGATAAACACCTATACAAACTAAACATATCAATATTAGAAATTTTTTGCTTTTAATAAAATCCCCTCCTCATTTACTAGAGTGCAGTTTGAAAATAAGATTTTTGAATAATATATGAATTTTCATTAAATCTTAATTTTTGTCAAAGATTAATTATTTTTTAATTATTTAAATATTTGGGTCTGAAATAATTTTCTAGTTGACATTCATGAACCCTATTTACTTATTTAGTAATCCTTGAAATTCATTAGGACTATCATATCACATTTTTTTTAGGCAAAATTCATCAAGGTAACAGATATTCTCTTTGTCGAATTCAACCTTGAATGCATTTCCTAACCAATATCTAAGCACGAATACTTCAAAATTTTAATAAAAGAATTAAGAATTGTTGATATCGTCAAATTCATTTAAAACTTTCTCATAACATGCTGTAAATTCTTCAGGATTTTTGAAATTGATATGATTTACTTGACTAAAATCTGAGACATGTTCTACATCTACTTCTTCCCATTGAAACTTCTCAGTATTTGGAAATCCGCTTTTCTTCTTACATTTAGCTAATCTTATTTTTATCACATCATTATCATCACGAATTCGCATTACAGCATAACCCCAAAATCCACCAATCCAGTAAAAATGTAAACACTCATAATTAGTAGTAAAACTTCTTTCTTCTGTCATTTTTTTCAAACCCCATTAATGTCTATATTATTTTTTCCTGGGACTTTTTAAATCCAGCGCATTTTGATTGAGAATGAGTTGATTTTTATAATCATTCAATTATAATTTAAAAATTGAATCTAAGGTATCCTGAGTAAAAATTAAAAGCATAAAAGCTTCTACTGTACAATTTTAATTTAAATCTGACATTGGATTATCTCAAATACCTTTGAAATTAATATCTAAAGAGTTTTTGAAAGAATCATGGTAGCATAAAAATATTGATAATTCAATAAAATTTAATTAGAAAACTGAAATAAATCTCATAGTTAGAAATATAATACAGTTGTTAAAGTTAATTTTCAAAAAATTTCATCATTCCAAGAAATTTAATGTCTGGTATATTATACTTTTCATAAATTTCAGGTGTATTAATTCCAATAATCCGAGATTTAATTTTTTTATAACTCGCTATCCTCATAACCGGTAAATAATCTTTATCACTACTGACAATTACGAAACCTCTAATATTACATCGTTCAAGGATTTCTACACCATTAGCTATTAGATAATTATCAATATCACTATACCCCGCACCCTTTGATACTTTTAGAAGATGGAATATTTCCTTATTTGGATTTTTAGAGCATAAATTTATAATAATATTATTTGGAATCTCGAGATCTTTGGCGGGTTTTGAGAAATATCGAATAATATAAGCGCTAGACGTATGGAAGGAATTTTCAATATATTGTAATATAAAGTCATGGGCTTTTCTTAAAACATCCTCGAAATTATGAGGATATAATCCACGTAGAGTCCTAATAAAGTTTGGGAGATCAACCAAAACTACAACTTTTTCTTGATGGTGCGCTAAAAAATTACTATATTCAAGACTATCCATAGTTAATAAAGGAATATCTTCGATTTTATAAAGACTATCATGAGTTTCTTGCATTTGTAAGATATCGGATAAAGAATCTGTTATTTTTTCTTTTTCTACCACATTTTTTTTTAACATTTTCTCCTTTACTTCAATTTCTAATTTATTAGAATCTTCCATATCTTCATACAATATTATTTTTGGGTAGTTTCCTTCCCATTCATGATTACTAAAATTGTAACAATAGGGATCAATATTTGATTCACATATTTTTGAATTACATCTAAAAAATAGTAGAATATTCTGGTCTTCGTCAATTTTTAATTTCCGAAGTAAAGGTTTTTGACAAGTTTCGCAAATATCATTAAATAAATCTTCATCTTGAATATAATCATTTAACACTACAAAAGTGTCTTTTCCCTCTACACAGTTTTTATTCCAGCAATGATATTTACTATAAAAATCATTCGAATCTGATTTTTTCAGCTGAGTCTTAGAGCAGAATGGACAAAATATTCTCTTCTTATAATAATTCTTTTTTATATCAATTGTTTCTACTTCTGATTTGAATAAGAAATACATTAAAAAAGCCCTACTTTTTAACTCTAATTTATTCTAATTATCTAACAAATTTAAGAATAGATGATTTAACCATTAATAACGTTTTCAAGTATAGAATTTAATATCATTCTTTCTTAATTATTAAAAGATGAAAAAATTAACGGATAAAGAAATCCAATGGTTAGAAGCTTTTGCCAAAAAACATGAATTCTTCGCATCCTTCCTACTCCACTACAAATTAAAAACTCACCTATCTAATAATCAATATTACTGGCTCCATCTCTACATTAATCAAGCACTAGACCAAGGAGATGTCTTATTGAATACCTCCGAAATTGAATTTTTAGAAGAACTCTCTACTAGGAATGAAAATTTAAGGGCATTATTCAACATTTATGAAGATAAAGGATACTTAGATAAAGGGAAATATGAAGAACTTTTAAGCCTGAAAGCAGAGATGATCGGAGACCCTAAGGAAGTGATGGCTCCAGAAAACTTTTTTAAGCATAAAGTCGTAAAAGTCCCTTGCCCCCACTGTAGTTCTCTTTGTTCACCCCAGATTCAGTTTTGTTCTAAATGTGGTGAACCCTTGCCTAAACTGGAAAACATAAATGAGTCTTCGGGAACCTCAGAGATCTCTGATGAGGATTATAC
>JAGXNR010000054.1 GCA_019894875.1 Promethearchaeota archaeon
AATCAGGACAAACCCTTCTACCTTCAACCGGGGGTTTTTCTATCATTCTCTCTTCTTCTTTTTGCTTTTCAAGAAGTTCAGAAGGTTTGGGTCGACTTGGTTCAGGTCCAGCAGCAGGAGCGGGTGCTGATGAAGTAACGGTGGCAGTTGTTGTTCCAGTGCCTCCTTTTATTAGGGTATCAAGTTTTCCGTTTATGTCTTCTAGTAATTTCATAACTTTTTGTTCAAATTCTGACAAGTAAAATTCTCCTCAAAATTAGTTTATTAAATAATCGAAGAATTGCTTTATATATTTAAGCAAATCATTAGAAATTAATCAAGCCCTTTAAAAGAATTTAATTGGGAATTGACACCGTTTAGTAATTCCTTCTATTTTTCTCAAGTTCCTCGAGATAATCAAGTATAGATTCCCGAATTTCTACGGCAGGAGCTATAAACTTAGATTTGGTAACATATGCAAATGCGTCTGTCCAATCCCAAGTTATATTTTCTTTTAATAACCAGGCAACTATTATTCCTCCACTTCTAGAAATCCCCATTGAGCAATGTACTAAAACTTTTCCACTTTCTTTAAGGTGAAGATCGATGAAATTTAAAATTTCATTAAGATACTCATGGGGGGGATAGGTATCATCAGGAAATCCCTTATGTAAATATGAAAATCCTAAGCTAGTTGGATTATACAGACTTTCCTCCATTAAGTTTACTATTGCCGTGATACCAATTTCTTTAAACTTTTTAAAATTTAATCTTGGCCAATAAGCACCAATATATAGGTTTTTATGAACCTCAAATATCTGATCCAGTTCCGGAATATTAATCTACCTTATAACCAACGTGAATAAGTTTTAAAATAATATAGAAATAAAGGAATTAAAAAATTAAGATTTAACTTTATTCAATTTTGGAATATTAGATCCCTTCTTCTATCACTTATTAATAAAATTAAAAAGATTTTGAGAATATTTTAATAACATTCTATAAAATTCAAAATGGATATAAAAATGTTTGATAAATCTAATTGCTCTACATGCGAAAATATTGATTGTTTAACTCGTTGCCAATGGATGGATCTTGATACAGCAACAGCAAGAAGAGAAATGGAGAAAATGATTAATAGTGAGGATTCTTTTGTTTTAAAGGATTGCGTTACCTGTTTCGCCTGTGATGAGTATTGTCCATATAATTCACATCCATTTGATTTAAAAACTGAACTACAAGAGAAATACAATTCATTAAATATTAATCCTAATATGTTAAATGGTGCGATAAACCAATTTGCACCCCACGATGAAGTAAGAATAAAGGAAATAGATCCGGATAAGCCAGTATTTGATAAATGTACTTTTTCTAGGATAAATGCCGAAAATATGAAAGGTCAGATGTTCGAAAATTTGCAATATATAAGTGGAACCGATTTTTTTTGCAATTTAATGTTTCATCATATGGCGAGGGATTCTTTAATAAAAGAAAGAATTCCGATCATAATTGAGAACATTCAAAAACACGGAATTAAGGAATTAATTTGCTGGCATGATGAATGTTATGGAATGTGGACATCGTATTGCAAAAGAAATAATATTGATGTACCTTTCAAACCAATTCATCTCTTTGATTATATTTATGGATACCTAAAGGATCACGAATCAGAAATAAATAAGCTTAATATGAAAATAGCGTATCAGCGGAGTTGCTCTAATAGATTTTTACCTGAAATTGAAAAATTCGTAGATGATATTTGTGAATTAATAGGGGTGGAACGAGTTAAAAGAACATATGATAGAGAGAATGCTTTATGTTGTACAGCCCCATTTGCATCATTCGGTAAAAATGATTTAGTAAGACCAACTCAAGATAAAAATGTCAAAGATATGATTGATAATGGTGCTGAAGCTTGTGTATTCATTTGCCCAATGTGTATGCAGACTATGGGATCTAAAGTAGAAAGAAAAGGATTAAAACCGTATTTATTAAGCGACTTATGTAGAATTGCTCTCGGTGAAAAATTAGACTAATAAAGGAGTTGGGAAAAAAAGTATTAAAAAATTTAGTTTTTTTTTAATTAAATTATAAAAAAATAGTAGATTTTTTTTATCTTATTTTAGTCAAATAATTTTCCAGCCTTCCCTTTTGGGAGTTTCTCACCTAATGCTTCTCTTACTAGATTAGTTAGGAAATAAGGTTCCAAACCTTCTGCTTGAGCTTTGCTCCTTAAGTATAAACAACAGACTGGACAGAGGAATACCATTGCTTCTACTCCTGCATTTTTAGCATCAGTAATATTCATTTTCCAATATTTATCATTAGGAGAAATAACAGCTGTGCAACAGAGCGCTCTTTCTCGGTCATATTTTCTATCGACTCGTTCAACACCTAATAATTTAAATAACTCATCGAGTGTTTTATCTTTTTTCCTAAAAGCATCCCATCCTATACGGGACGCACATGGTTGCTGGTATGCAACTTTGATGTCTAGTTTCTTTATTTTATCGAGATGTTTCTTCACATAATCTCGAAGATATTCAATTATGTGAATATATTTAAAGGGAACTTTCATTCCAAAATCTTTGGCATAATGATCCAGCATCATGAAGCAATCATCATGGAAACAAATCAGGTAATTATCATCAGGAACGACCTTTGCGAGGTTATCGATGAATTTCTGGGCGTTATCTCTGACCATACTTGGAATACCTCCATGATATCCTCCAATTTGACAGAAATAATCTCCTCCTTGAATAAGGGTTAATCCTTCGAATAGTGGCCCTTCAATTGCTCCCGCAATCATATTCACAGTACAAAGATTCATTATAGGTTTATCAGGGTCCCCCTCTTTTATTGATGATGGGAGAAGATTAGCCCCTTTCATTTGATTGGCCGCACGTTCACCCCCAATAAAGGTTCCTGTTTCTTCCATTCTCCTACTGATGAGATCAAAGGGATCTGCTTCATGTGGGCAATTCATTGTGCAAGCACAGCACGTTACACATTCCGATGTTATAGTAGACGGTTCACCCCTAATTAATTTCTCAAATTCTTCTTTTGCTTTTTGCTCTGAATAGTCCATGTAATAACATTTTGTTAAACAAGCTATTCCACATGTATCCCTCTTACATTTTTCTTCTAAAAACATTTTTTTCCTCCTTTTTCAATTTCTACATTTTTTAATTTTAATTCATTTCAATTTGATTAATAAATCTTTTAATAAATTCACTAAATCCATGATTTGGATATTATAATTATGCTCTTTTATGGCATCTGCGAAATTATGCTCACAGAAGGGACAAGTAGTTATTAAGATTTCTGCTTCCGTATCTAAGGCTTCTTTAACTCGACTGCTTGCCATTTCTAAAGCCCATTCAGAAAATCCAGCTTTAACTCCTCCCCCGGCACCGCAACATGTTGCATCTCCTTTAATTTTGCGCATTTCTACTAACTCTAACCCAGGAATACTTTTAAGGATTTCTCTTGGTTCATCATACAATCCAACATGACGACCTAGATGGCATGGATCATGATAAGTAACTTTTCTTTTTCCATTTAAATTCTTTTTAAATTCAATTTTGTTTTCATCCAGTAGCCTTTTGATATATTCTGAAATATGGAGAACTTCAAATGGTAATTTATCTTCAGAAATTTCATCGTAGAAAATTCTTGAGTAATCTTCCTTGATGGTTCGATAACAACCCGCACAGGAAGTAACAACAGTTTTTATATTTGCATTTTTAAACAATTCAATATTATGTTGCGCTTGGATTATTGCGGTTTGCCTTTGCCCTGTTCTAAGTAGTGGTGAACCGCAACACCATTCCTCCCGAAAGATAGCAAATTTAACACCAATTTTCTTGAGAATTTCAAAGGTATTTCTAGCCAATTCTATTTCACGATAGGATGATGTACAACCTACAAAATATCCAATTTCAGGATCTTCGGGATTTTTAAAATCATCAGGGAGCCAAGATAACCGATCTTCATGTTTTTCAAGGTATGGATTATGTTCTTTAGCTGTATGATTTCCGAAATTAATAGCTTTTTCCGGACAAAATCCATTTTTAAATGCTTCTGCCCGTGCCAATTCAATTATATCTACTGCAAATTCTGATCCGAATTTTCGACTCAAGAGTTTACAATTTTCACCACAGTTTCCACATGTTGTACATGCATATAGAATTTTACTCATATGGTCACTCCATTCGAGTTCATTAGACATTAAACCGTAAATTAACCACATGCGTCCGCCTGTACTGAAAGATTCAAATCTGAACTTTTTATAACTTGGGCAGTTAATATCTATAGAATCCCCTGTGAACTTGCAATAGCCACATCTAAAGCATCTATGTATCATTTGTTCATAATATTTTAATCCCAATTCTTCTCGGTTTTTTTGATTTGATAACACTTTTTACACCTCCCAATTCCCAGGGTTCATTATTCCATTTGGATCTAATAGATTTCGAACTCGTTTAAATAAACCCTTAAATTGTGGATCTGCTTGTTCCATAGTGAGTTTTTGGCCAATTAGTTCTGTTTTCCAAGGAATTCCGCCTATTTCCAAAACCATTTTATTAGTTTCTTCTAATCCTTCTCGAGCATTTTTCCTGTCAGCGGGATCTGCACGATTAAACGGGAATGTTACAGAAAACATAACCGCATGACCACTTCCTATTATTCTACATAACAACGATGGTACTAACCCAAATTTTTTAGAAATTATTGCTCCTTTTTCGATTGCTTCAGGAATTTTCTCTAATGGAATAAATGACCCTACATATTCGAATCCCCCTCCCTTTCTCCAGTCTGCTGCAAATGCAGCTGTATATTGGGGATGATCCATTAAATAGGTCCTTGTTTGACCCATTATTGGAGCCACTTGAACGCTATTTTCTTTAAATATATTTTCTATCGTAGATCTTTTTAAATCCATTTCTTCTTTTGAGTTTCCGGTGAAATATACCATAATAGCACAAAATTTTTTCATATTAGGGGGAGTATGGGAATGTCCTATCATAACATCTTCTGCGAATTCCGTATAAGTTATTTTATACATTAGATTAGGCAGTCCTTTAAAATCCTGAGTTAATCCAAATATTATGTCCCGTTCTTTTGGTTTCGGATATAGTTTTATGGATACTTTAGTAATAATTCCCATAGTGCCGAAACTGCTTGTGAATAAACCTATTAAATCTGGAATGGGTGCTTTTGAAAACCAATATTTCGATATTGCACAAGAACCAAATTTGCTTATTTCTCCCGTTGGTAACACAACTTCTAAGCCATTTATCATACCTGCATGGTGTCCATACTTTTGAGAGAGAGAACCTGATCCATGAATTAAAACATTCCCTGCAACAGTTGCTGATGTTGGTGCGTCAGGAATTGGAGCTTGTAAATCAGGATGATGTTCTTTCAAATATGATACTAATGATCCTGTTGTTACTCCCGCTTCTAAAACAGCATATCGTCCCAAACTATTAATTTCTAGAATCCTATCCATTCTTTTCATATCCATAACTATTCCTTTATGAACAGGAAGGATCAACCCACTTAAAGTAAGTCCTCCCCCCATAGGAATTAGAGGGATTACTTCATTATTTGCAAGTTTTACGATTTTTTGGATTTCCTCAACAGTTTTAGGCATCACTACGAAATCGACGGGGCGAGGTTCAGAAGCCCCAGGATCTTGTGAATATATGAAAAGATCTTCTGGCTTATTTGAAGCAAAGTCTTTCCCGACAATATCTTCTAAGTCTCTTAATATTCTTTCTTTATTCATTTTAATCATTCTGCAATTTTGGTTCTACATTGAATAATGAATATAAATTCAATTATCTCTAAATGTATTTATACTTAATTATTTAATAGATGCATTAGAATCTTAGTAAGCAATCAATTGTTTTAGTAGAAGAAAAATTATATTTATGCTTCTATCAAGTCTCTACTAGCGATTATATTCACATCCAATCCTATTACCTGTTTTAATAAAACGTCTCCCATTTTTATTGGAGCTTTAACCACTGTCTTTGCAATTTCCTTTAATGTATCTTTGAGTTTCTCTTTGGGAATTGGTATATCTGATCTTACGGGTATTAATGGAAGGAAGCCATTTTCCACCCTAATAGTTGTTGTAAGTATACGTTTTGGTGCTATAAATTCTTCTCTTCCATACTCTTCTCCCCTCTTACAGGAGTGCCCCTCAATGATTAGTTCCCCATTAATGTTCTCAACATGAACTAAGCAACCTGTAGGACATACTATACAGCGTATATCTTTACTTCCTTCTGGAATCTCTGACTCTGACATTTATTTTGCCTCTAAAATCAATCTTCTTCAATTAAAACCTCTGGACGAGGTATAACTTCTATTTCTATATTTTTACATGAGGGATCGATTTGTAATTCACTTAAATTTAATTTTATTTCGAGCATTTCACTAGGAATTACATAACTTCTCTTTCTTTTAAATAAGACCTTGTTATTCTCGTCTTTAAATTGAATTTGAATCCTTCGGTCTGGTCTTTTTGCACGAAAAGTAAAAATTATTTCTTTTTCGAATTGGGATTTATTGATTAAATCGGGCTTCACATAACTGACATTTTCACCAGAGGTGCATTTAATTATTCCTACCTTTCCTTGATCCTTACCATATCTATTTTTAATGTACTCTACAGCATTTAATCCTGCTCTTTTGGCTTCTGCTGTAACTAGATCAACAAGATCATGAACCTGCAAAACATTTCCACAAGCAAATACTCCATTTATGGTGGTTTCTAAATTATTATCTATAATAGGACCACCCATTTCTGAAATTTTAGCCCCTGCTTCTCTTGTTAATTCATTTTCAGGTATTAATCCAACTGACAATAATAGAGTGTCGCATTCAATAAATTTCTCAGACCCTATAACTCTATCGAAATTTCTGTCGACTTTCGAGATAGTTACGCCTTTAACTCTATCTCTCCCATGAATTTTTGTAACTGTATAACTTGTTATAAGTGGAATTCCGTAATCTTCTAAACACTGCACTTGGTTCCTTATTAAGCCACTTACATAGGGTAAGATCTCAACGACAGCCTTTACTTTACATCCTTCCCATGTTAAACGTCGAGCCATTATCATGCCGATATCTCCACTACCTAAGATTACATAAGATGTACCTGGAAGATAACCTTCAATATTTACAAATCTTTGAGCTTGTCCAGCGGTATATATTCCAGCAGGACGAAAACCTGGCATATTGATTGCGCCCCTCGTTCTTTCACGGCACCCCATAGCAAGAATAATCGCTTTAGCTTTTATTTCAATTAACCCCTCTTTATTATTTACTGCGTATACTGTTTTTTCAGGTGTAAATTCAATTACCATTGTGTCTAATTTATAGGGAATTTTCAACTCTTTAACTTGATTAATAAACCTTTGAACATATTCTGGTCCCGTTAATTCTTCTTCAAATTCGTGAAGTCCAAATCCATTGTGTATACACTGAAGAGTTATTCCGCCCAATTCTTTGTCTCGTTCCAAAATCAAAACATTTAATTGAGCCTTATTCACGACTATAGCAGCAGCTAAACCTGCAGAACCACCCCCAATTACTACAACATCTACATCGTAACTATTCATCCTTCATTAGTACCTCTTGAGATGTCTCTTAAAGCGATGTCTTTTGTTTTTCCGATTAGGATATTAGTATCCTCCCCTCTTTTTGTTATTTCTTCATATTGCATGCCTAACTCTCTTGCTAAGATCTCAATAACGCGGGGACGACAAAAACCTCCCTGACATCTACCCATACCTGGTCTACAGCGGAACTTAATTCCATCAACAGTTTTAGATCCAACAGGTGCATGGATTGCGTCGATTATTTCTCTCTCGGGAATATTTTCACATCTACAGATGATTCTTCCCCATGTAGGGTCTTCATGTATTTTAGTATCAAGTTCTTCTTTAGTAAAATCTTTGAAACGATCCGGTTTAGGTCGAATAGGATTATAATCTTCTCGTATTTTTAATTCTATCCCTAATAATTCAAGATAATCAACAATTTTCTCCGCAATAGCAAAAGTTGCTGTTAACCCGGGAGATAATATACCCGCTACATTAATAAAGCCATAAACATCAGTATTATCGATTATAAAATCATATTCATCTGGTACAGCCCTAAGACCAGCAAAATTTCTAATTGAACTCCTCAGAGGTAGATTAGGGACTAGTTTTTTAGCACCATCTAAAATTTCCTTTAATCCTGCTGTTGTTGTTGAGAGATCCTCACGATCAGTAACATTTTGAGCATTAGGTCCAACGAAAGTATTACCATGTAAAGTGGGACAGACTAATATTCCCTTTGAGATTTTAGTAGCCATAGGAAAAAGTACTTTATTTAGTTGGAGGGCATTTCTATCGAATATAATATATTCACCCTTTCTAGGCATAATACTGAAATAATCTAATCCTAACATTTTAGATATAGTAGAAGCGTGCAATCCTGCGGCATTAACTAAATTTTTCCCTTGAAATTCTCCCTTATAGGTGCTTACGGTAAATATATAGTCTTGATGTTTGATTTTTACAACCTCATGATTCCTGAAAAATTTAACTCCGTTAAAAACAGCATTCTCCGCCAAAGCAAATGTTAATTCGTATGGACTGACAATACCGGCAGATGGGGCATGTAATACACCAACAACATCCTCTGTTAAGTTTGGTTCCATTTGTAATATCGTATCTTTGTCAAATATTAATTCTAAATCAGGTATTCCATCTTCAATGCCTTTCCTCTTTACATCATCCAATTCTTTAATCTGCTCATCTTCTAAAGCAACAACAAAAGATCCTATTCGTTTAAATGGAAAGTTTAACTCCTTCACTGCTTCCGTATAGAGTTTATTCCCCTTAATACACAAATGTCGCTTAATGTATTCTCTAGGAGATGAATAACCTGCATGAACAACTCCAGAATTAGCTTTAGTTGTCCCTGAAGCAATTTCTGCTTCCTTTTCCAATACACATATCTTTAAATCATATTTAGAAAGTGTTCGAGCTATACAGCAGCCTGTTACTCCTCCACCTATTATAATAACATCGTAGATCAACTGAACGAGACCCTTTCAATTAAACTTATTTTTTCAATAATAACTATAAGTAAATTCTAATCTTGAAGAATATAAATACCTTTTAAATTCAGTAATAGGAAAACTAAATATTTCTGTAAGTCGATTTCCGTTTCTTAAAAAACGTAAATAGTGAGAAACCAGACTAAATTAAAAATGATGGCTGAGAGTATTAAAATTTTAGTTATTGGGTTAAAAAGCGTATTTTTTAATGATCGAGTAAGGTTCAATTCATGCTCATTGGGTAGTAGATCTTTAACTTGGTGATAATTAGGGTTCATTTCTTTTTTCAAATGTATAGAGCCCAAAAATTTTGGATTAGAGATATTGTTGATCAGATGAGCTATATTATTGAAAGGGATAAAACTATTTCTATTAACTGAACTATATTCCTTATTCTCCATAGAGTTCTTCTTACCGTTTTCTATCTCTTTCATACTTTTATCCTTTAATTATGATACTTTTGTATCTAATTCAATATTAACAAATCTACATTCTCTTAAAATTTTTATGGTTATGAAAAAAAAATTTAAAATATTCATGGAATAAGAGCTAATGGACATGGTCAATAGGCATTTTAGTACTATTTTATATCTTATTCTAATGAATTCTCAATGGAGTTAACGAAAGTATCGAAAAGACCCACTTCATTATCCCACTTCTTTAACATTTCTTCGGGGTATAATTCAAAAAATATCTCTGAAATATTTTCTAATTCTTTTTGTATTTTTTTTACTTTTATACTACTTAAGGAATTAGCAACAAAAAGAAAATGGTTTCTTTTTATAATTGAAAAACGAATACTACTTAACTCGAAGTTTGATATCCCCCCTTCGGTGAGTGTCTCTGCAAATGTACTTAGAGCACTCATAAGAGCCCCAAAGAGTTGTGGATCAACTCTTGGATCTATCACACGGCTGTAAACAGTCGTGCCACCCTCAGTTAAAATCCATAAATCTCTTAGAAGTTTTGCCATGTTATTTATCTATTAGTAGTTTTATTATAGTTTACTACTTTGTTTATATTTATTATCAATTTTAAACTATAATTATATGCAGATATAATAATGTACTAAATAAAGAATTACTGATCTTGAAATGTCGTTAATCCTAATAGAATATTGATTTTTTATATTAACCTCATTAATATCTCTTTGATATGATTTAATGCTGTTGAAAGATGGGCTTCATCAACATAAAATTTAGCTTCACAATTAGGAATTTTTTGACAAACGGATTGTGCCATCTTTTTTGGTACGCTTGTGTCTAAATCGCCATGCCAAAGATAAACCTTTATATCTGGAGAAATATCAGTTAGTTTAAAATTCCAAGGTTTGACATATAATTGAGCTTCATGGAAAGGACCCATGATACCTTGACGAAAAGGTTCTGTCATTAAAGACACATACATCCTAAGTTTTTCTTTATCCTCAAAAATCTTCTTATCTGGCTCAGGTAAATTTTTACCCCTTTTTCGAAACTTTTTAAGTATTACTTCAATGTCTTTCTCCACTAATTTTTTTGATAATTTTGCTTGAAGCTTAAATAATAGTTTCAGGCGATTTGGGTTTTTTTGAGCTAATTCTAATTCTCTTCTATTATTTTTTGCCATACCTTCAATTCCTAGTTCAATCGGACCTAATCCTGAAACAATCCCACAAGTAACTATTCGTTCTGGATTCTTATAAGCACATGCTAAGGCAAAAGGTGCGCCACCTGAACCACCTAACACCGAAAATCTATCGATTTTAAGCGAATTTGCAAGTTCAATAATATCGGATGACCAACTGAGAATCGAATGGTCTAATGTGAAGTCTGATAGACCAAATCCGGGTCGATCTACAGCAATTATACGAACCTGATTTTCTATCTCTTCAATGTCATATATTTTAGGTTCAAGACGAGAAGACCCATGACCATGGAAATAAAAAATAGGTTTTCCCGCAACGTCTCCATACTCTGCATAACCAATTTTACGACCATCTTCCAAAACATATAATTGATTTAACAAATCTTCTTCTGTCATTTTAATTTCGTATTATTTTTATATTATCATATTTTAGATTTCAGTTTTTAAATATTTTTTCAGTACTCATAAGATATTTTGTTATACGAAGTAACAAGTAAAAATATTAAAATCCTAACTTTTAGAATAATAAGTATTAACTAAAGATTATATCCTCTAATGAGTCAGATCTATAATAAAATCTCAGAAACCTTATTCCAAAAATTTGAGGAGATAGTTGGGAAAAATTACTTCTTTGCAGAAGAGGTACATAGATGGAGTTATAATTTTGGTAGTACAATGATAGAACCAGAATGGATTCCTGACCTAATTTTAATACCTCAAACTCCCAATCAAATTTCTGAGATTTTAAAACTTGCTAATGAGAACAAGATCCCTGTAACACCAAGGGGAAGTGGAACAAGTTTATCAGCAGGACCCTTAACCCCCTATGGAGGTATAATATTAGATCTCAGTGTTATGAATGACGTAATATCAATTGATATTGAGAATAATTTGGTTGAGGTGGAACCTGGGGTGATATGTGATGAATTGAATGAAAGATTAAAGCCTTATGGGTATTTTTTTCCTCCAGATCCAGGATCTAGTTCTGTTGCGACAATAGGGGGGATGGTAGCGACAAATGCAGGAGGTGTACAAGCATTTAAATATGGGGTAACTCAAAATTATGTACTCTACTTAGAAGTAGTTTTTCCAGATGGTAATATAATGAAATTAGGGTCAAATGTATTGAAATCTGTCTCTTCCTACAATCTCAAAGATTTAATTATCGGTTCAGAGGGTACTTTAGCTGTTATTATAAAAATAGGATTAAAAATACGACCTTTACCGAAGGTTCGAAAAACAGGCTTTTTTATGTTTGATAACATAGACAGTTTAGCGAAGGCGGTATTGGATATAAGAAGAAAAGGAATTGTTACTAATTTATTTGAATTTATGGATAAAATAACTGTAAAAGCAATTTTCGAATTCTTGGGGGGTGAATTTAAGCAATATCCAAAAGATTATGCACTTTTGGCTGAAATAGATGGCTTAAATGAAAGAGCTGTCCAAGAAGAGTTTTCAATATTATTTGATATTATGATCATGAACAATCCTACCTTTTATAAAATCGCAAATAACCTGGAAGAACGAGAAATCTTAATAGGAGCTAGAAAAGCTGCACTTCCAGCTTATTGTAGGATAGGTCCTTCTTGTTGTGTTGAGGATTGCACAATAAAAATTACCGACTTTGCAGAAGTGATGAAAAAATTTGAGAATATTAGACAAGAGTTAGATATCCCTAATATAACAACGGCCATGGTTTGTCACATGGAGGGAAACATACATCCCACTTTCATATTTAATGAAAATGACCCTAAAGATCGTGAAGATTTTAAAAAAGCAGTAGATCATTTGTATAAGAAGATAATCATCCCTGTTGGTGGGTCTATAACTGGAGAGCATGGAATAGGGAAAATAAAAACCCCTTTCTTAGTATTAGAGCATGGAAATGATGTAGTTGATTTGATGCATCAAATTAAGAAACTATTTGATCCTAATTTAATCTTAAATCCCGGAATGGGAAAGGGAGATATTCGCCCTTTAAAGTTAACTGAGTTGAATAGAAATTTAAAAAACCAACCAAATAAACTATTAGAATTAAATTGCATGAGATGTGGCTTTTGTCAAACATCTTGTCCTTCTAGAATGGTTTATAAATCTGAAGCGTATAGCCCAAGAGGCCGATTAAGTCTGTTAAACTCATTAGTGCATGATGAACTAGATTCAGAAAGCAAAAAAATGATTAATGAAATTTTCCATACATGTACTCTTTGCGGATTATGTTATTCAAAATGCCCAGCAGGAGTAAAAACTCATGAAATATTTGAAAAAGCGAGGGAAATTCTTCATAAGAGAAGTTGAGAAAAATGGTAAAAATTGATTATGGTAAAAAGGGTTTAGAAATCTCGATGAATTCTCTATGGAATGTGACCGTTTTTCAACCAAAAGGGCAAAAATCTTTAGCGAATCCCATCAAGGAAATCAGGAAGGCTATTAAAAACCCAATTGAAGGACAATCCTTACGGAACATTATTAAAAACAAAAAACTCGTGAATAAAGTTTGTATAGTTGTATCAGATGCAACACGCCCAGTTCCCTCCCATATTATTCTTGAAGGGTTAATAGGAGAACTAAATGATTATGGAATTCAAGACAACCAAATATTAGTTTTAATTGCTACTGGCTTACATAGACCGTCAAGTTTAGATGAGATAGAGAGGATTGTTGGAAAAAACTTGATAAATAGATTAGAAGTTAAAAATCATATGGCTACAGATACAGATTCACTCCAATATTTTGGAACCACTAAAGAAAATATCCCAATCTATGTCAATAGAAGATATAGCACAAGCGATGTAAAAATTATAACAGGATATGTAGAACCTCATTTTTTCTTTGGTTTTTCCGGGGGAAGAAAGTCAATTGTTCCTGGTATTGCTGGAAAGGAAACCATTCAAGCAAATCATTCAGCTAAGAATATTTCGTCACCTTTTTCCCGTTTCGGGATGTACAAAGAAAATATGCTTCATAAAAATTCAATGGAAATATGTCAGATAGTAGGCGTGGATTTTACTGTTAATGTTTGTTTAAATGAAAACCATGAAATCGTAAAAGTTATAGCAGGAAATTTCGAAAAAGTCTATGAAACTCTTGTAGATTACCAATATAAACAAGTTTTTACTAAAATCCAAGATCCCTATGATATCGTAATATGTGGAAATGGGGGGTATCCATTAGATTTAAATTTGTATCAAGCAGTTAAAAGTATGGCTTTAGGGGAACTAGCAGTTAAAAAAAATGGGACAATAATTTCTGTGAATGAATGCATTGATGGTATTGGTGAAGAGAACTTTAAGGAATTACTTTTTTCTGGGAAGAGTCATCAGGAACTCTACAATTTGATTCTGAATAGAGATATTGTAGTACCGGATCAATGGGAAATCCAAATTCTAGCACGTATTCTCATGAAAGCAGAAATTATTGTAGTATCAAGCCTTGAGGAACAGGAAATAGGCAATATAGGGTTAAAATACGCCAATAATATTGAAAACGCTATAAAAGTGTCTATCAAAAAGCATGGATCAAATGCAAGAATCTTAATTTTACCAAACGGTCCTCAAATCCTCCCCTTATTAAAATAAACAATTAGATATTTGGTGATCTTAAGATGATATAAAATGCCTAAAATATCAAAACTTACGTTTTCCATTTAAAAATTTATCTTTTTTACTAATTTTTTATATGATTAGTTTAATTAATTATTAAAGCTTTAAACCTTGATTCAAAAACGAATCAAATCGTATAAGAATATAATCATCGGCCAAAAGCTAAGAACAATTACCAATCTCAATAATGCTGCATAATTAGTTAATTATCTAAAGACGATCGCGAACAGTGAAATGCCAATTAATCTAGTAAAATCAAGGAACATCACAGTAATTAGCTATATTACGGCAACTTTGGATCTGTTTTGTATTGCATTTGGTATTCTTTTTATTCTAAAACCGTTGTATTCATTATTATGGGATATCTTTGGAGTAGTCCTAGTTTTAACCATCTTCGTAAATCTTTTTTTTATTTACTTTACACTCTATAAAAAAAATATTCTAAGAGTAAAAACACAATATATCAGCTATGGATTTTTACTTTTCATTATTATTGCTGTTCCTTGTATGATGTTAGGTAATTTACTCTTATCTGTAATATATTCAAACAACGTAATCGATACTGTAGGTGCTTATTTATTATTATATCTTGGTTATTTCGGGATTTTTGTTTACGGATTTGTATTTGCTCTATTTGAGCTCAAACTCCTTTCTAATATTGATTTATACCTCTTCAAATATTCATTATTTACTACAGATACGGTGAGACATAGCCGAATAAGGAATATTTCAAGAAAAATATTAGTTATTTTATCAAGAATTACATTCATCTTTGGTATTGTATTTGCTATTGTTATAATGTTTGGGTCATTTGAAGTAGTCACAACTTTTATAGCTATAGTTTCTGGTCAATTTGGCACCTTCTTTTCCATTATATTTCTAGCAAATACACTTTTACTTTTAAAGTTAAAACGTCGTAAAAGAACCACGAAAAAATATTATAGGACGGCACTCATTGGATTTTTCGTCTCTGGCTGTTTGTTAATGCCATTATTTGTTACAAATACAACTGTAAGAAATGCTGAAAATACTTTTTCAATTGCTTTTGGTAATGATTGGAAAGCTCAAGTCCCTTCTGGAACAAATGACTATTTCTTACAAACACCGTTTTCTCTTACTAATTATTTTTTAGGTTCTAAACCAAAGGCATCTATAATCCAAATAAATACTCTTTTTTATAACAATGAAGGAATAAGCCTTTATTTTGATGCTTATAAGCCTTTAAATAGTGGAGAAATCCTTCCGGGCGAAAATTCAGTATTAATTCGTATTCACGGAGGGAGCTGGGTTTCTGGTGATAAGGGTATGATGAATATGTTGCAGATGAACAAATATTTTGCATCGCAAGGATATGTTGTATTTGATATTCAATATGGACTAGATCGAAATCCATTATTCGAATTAGATCCACTAACTCCTGAATATAAAAAAGGAAATTTTAACATTGATGATATGATGCGCCATATAGGGATATTTACACAATACCTTGTGTTACATGCGGATGAGTACGGGGCAAATTTAGACTCTGTATTTGTAAGTGGAGGATCAGCGGGAGGACACCTTGCTAGTGCGGTTGCTCTAGCTATAGCAAGTGGAAATTACACAGATATTTTCGGTACGGGTTTAACAATAAAGGGATTAATCCCATTTTACCCTGCAAATGGTCAAATGGTTTTTTTTGGGATTAGTGGGAGTGATGAATTTAAAAACCCTGAAAAATTAATAGACCAAAACAGTCCCCCATGTTTAATTTTTCAAGGCACTCACGATATCCTCAATTATTTTAGCATTTCTGAAAAAATTAGAGATATTTATCGCGCAAAAGGAAATAGGGAATGTGCGATTTTATGGATGCCATTTGGAGGACATGCTTCTGATTTCTACTTCACGGGTTATTATAATCAGATTTTTCTTTACTTTATGGAGAGATTTATGTTTCTCTACCATTAGATTCCTAACCCTCTAAAGATCCCAAAATTATCGACTTATTTCAATCCTCATAAAATCCCTTATATTCTATAAGTGGGATATATATCCCCAAATTTAGTTTGTTCGGCAACAAGTCACAAGTCTGTATAAAAAAGTTTTTATATGGTAGATGAACTTAAATTATCTTATAAGTAATATATCAAATATACATCATATTTATAAAATAAAACTGATAAGTTTTTGTACAAAAATGAGTATGATTATTTTGAAACACGAAAAAAGAAATTTGTAGCAAAAAGATCATCCACCGATCACTACAATATCTTGATCAAAAACCAAGTTAAGTGAAATAAGATGAGCTATAGGGATCGCTTACGATCAACAAAAACACCGGAAGAGGAAACCAGTACGAATACTGAAGCTCAATGTTGCGACAATCCATGTATTGAGCCACGAGATGGCGATGCTGTTTGTGTAAATTGCGGCATGATTCTCGGACGCAATCTTGTAGGAAACGAACGAAGAGCTTACACTGTTGAAGAAGTCAACAAGCGGAGACGCACAGAACCGCGATGGAGGGAGTTTGGACCTCGGACCATGCTCCCGAATTCTAAGATTGACTCTAAGGGAAGATTGATAAACGCGCGCGGCAAAACTTTATTCTCTCGCCTATCCAAGATTCAGAATTCATTAATCTCGAGCATCGAACGTAATTTTTGGGAAGCAAAGCCTAAACTTAAAATGCTAACCAGCAAGATGAATATACCTGAATACATTAAGGAAACCGCATGGAAAATCTACAGCGTCGTGGCTAAGAAAAAGCTAACGATGGGAAGGTCTATTGACGGATTTATTGCAGCCTCGTTATAC
>JAGXNR010000055.1 GCA_019894875.1 Promethearchaeota archaeon
TAATATCACTTTGTAAAAAGCTTCTAATGTGATTTTATTATTCTAATTCTTATTTAACTAAATGTAATATTACTGTAACATTGATAGATTCGATGCTTACTTTATATTCAGGAGGATTTCAAACAGGTTTAATCGTTGAAATTGGGGATAGTAATACCCGAATTGTACCGATATATGAAGGATATAAATTAAATCATGCGGTAAGAATTTTAGATATTGGTGGTAGGGTTTTAACTCGTTATATGGAAAAAATTTTAGAATCTATTGGTTGGTCGGTTGATTCCTCTATACGACGAGAATTAGTTAGAGTTTTAAAAGAAAAGGCATGCTTTGTTTCATTAGATTATAAAGAAGATTTAAAAAGAAGTGAACAATATAAGAAAGATTATTCTTTACCAGATGGTTCAACAATCTCATTACATAACGAAAGATTCATAGTTCCAGAGCTATTATTTAATCCTTCTACTGAATTAGAGGAGGATTCCTTGCCTGTAGCAATTATGGATGTAATAGAAGCCTGCGATTTGGATATACGTCCGGAGTTATTAAATAATATTTTTTTAAGTGGTGGTTCTTCAATGTTTCCTAATCTAAAATCAAGAATGTATCAGGAATTAGAACTTGAATTAGCCAGAAGGAAGAAAAAGAGCCAGAGTGTAAGAATCATTGCACCCCAAGAGAGAACTTTTTCTGTATGGATCGGGGGTTCTATTTTAGCAAAGATCCCAGAATTTTCAGAAAATTGGGTATCCCGTGCTAAATATTTTAAGGAGGGTATTCCACCTAATTTATTATAATCCACGAATCTATCAATGTTACAGTGATATTACATTTAGTTAAATAAGAATTAGAATAATAAAATCACATTAGAAGCTTTTTACAAAGTGATATTAAAGAATGGAAGAAAAAGAGCAAGAAAGATATTATAATCCTATCTATTCGGTTTTATTTAATAAGATTAAAGATATAAGAACTCCTATTAAAAATGAAATTTTAAGAGCTCTTCTTGATGGCCAATGGCATTCTGAACTTGAATTAATTAGAGTTACTAAAAAACAACACGGTTTTGTTGGAGCGGTTACTTTAGGGACTATGATTAATTCATTAAATCATTCAATTAAGAATAACTATTTACAAAAGAAATTAGTAAATGAGAAACTTTACTACAAGATTTCAGATAATTATGTTGGCTTAACAAGAGCTGCTTATAGGTTTGATGCGAAGAAATTCTTTTAAGAAATATTAATAGAAAATTGATGGCTTATTTTTCTATTATTTTTTTATGCATTGACCTTTAGAAATTTTAAAGTCTTTACAGCTTGAGCAGAAACCTTTTCCTTTTTCAAGAGTATCTTGAAACCCATCATTCCAACATTTAGGACACAAATAATAAGTATACAACTTTTTATTTTTTTGAAGTGAAATTTTAAAAATATTGAAGTTACAAATCGAGCAAACAGAATTTAATAATTCCAACTTTCCTTTCTTGGGGAGGGATAAATATTTTTTACAATTTTCGTCTGAGCAGACTAGAAATCTTTTAGTTTTCAAATTGATAAATTTCATAGGAATATTGTTACAAAAGGGACAATTACTCGAAGTTAGAGGTGTGGTAACGCTCATTTTATACTTATTAGCTTTAGAGATTAACTCATGTTTTTTAGCTAAAAACTTATCAAAAAGTTTCAAAAATTCAATTCTTATTTCATATACAACATTGTGCATTTTTTCTCTCTTTTCTTTAATATCTTCAAGCTTTTCTTCAATTTTTTTTGTGAATTCAGGTTTAAGGAATGGTAACCATACAGTCATTAAATTTTCGATGATAAATTTACCTAATTCTGTAATTAAATATTGAGATTTTATTCTTTTTATTAATTCTCGAGTTTGTAATATGTATATTATTTGAGGTCGTGTGGATTTTGTTCCAAGATGATTTTTTTCCATCAATTTAAGCAAGGATGTATCAGTGAATCGTGGTGGTGGTTTTGTTTCTTTTTGGTTGAGAGATATTTCTTTTACGGGTATCTCATTGGTTGAAATTTGTATTTCTTCTTCATACTGAGGTTTAAGAAACGGAGCAATTTCTAAAAATCCTTGAGTAATTAAAGAAACCCGTTGAGTTTTAAAAGGTTCATCTTTAATAAGAAGGTTCAAAATCTGGGCAGATTCAATTGCGTCTTCACCAAATATGGCTAGATAATGTCGGGAAAGTAAATTATAAACCTTTTTCTGAATCTCGTTTTCAAACTTCTTGCTATTTTCTTCAAGACTCTCAAGAGGGGTAATCGGGGGATGATCTCCAGCATCTTTCTTACCTAAAGTTGGTGTTATTCTCTTATTCCTTATTAAGCTCGTGCTATACATCCCAAATTGAGAATGTGTTGTAAATTTATCTAAAATCCCCTTATGATTGAAATCTAGTTTGTAGACATCACTATCTGTCCTAGGATAGGAGATTATTTTATTAAGATATAATGCATTCATAGTCTTCAAGGCGATATTTGCGGGAATTTTTAGATTCCTTGTGAGGAGGATTAGTGCCTTTGATGTATTTAAAGGAGTTGGTGGTGTTCTTTTTCTGGATTTTTTAGAAATATCCACTACTTTAGCAATTTTTTCATTCTGAATTTTTTGAAAAATGTGTCGTGCTTTGGATTCTAAACCTTTTTTAAAAGGATTTGATAAATGTTGAGCCTTAAATGTCCCATTATCATGAATCAAAACTGCATCTATTAAGAAGTAAATTTCTGGAATAAAATTTTCGATATCTTTTTCTTTTAAATAAATTAAATAAAGAAGACTAGTCTGTACTCTACCGACAGAAGTAAACTTAACTCCAAATTTATTTAATAAAGGACGAAGAGTATTACTAACCTCTCTAGTAGCAGAAAAGCCAATGATCGCATCAATAATTGCTCTTGCTTCGCCTGTTTCCCCCCAACTGAATTTTGGGGCTATTAAATTGTTGAATTTGTTTACAATTTCGTTAGGTTGAAGTGAGCTAAGCCACATTTGTGAAATTTTTATATTTGGTTTTATTTTCTTTACTTGAGGAAGAGCATCGAAAAGCCCAATGTTACATCCTTCAATGTCAGCATCCGTCCCAATAATGCAATGATTCGAAATTCTCGAATATTCTTTTAAAGCACTAATATAGGGAGATGCATAACTTGCAGGAACTTTTTCAATCGCATCAGTGTTAGTGATAATTTCTCTAGGGATTGATTTTGTCCAACTCTTATATGCATCAGTATTTTTATATTCGAGAAGGTGACCACGTAATGGAACCACATATATATCTTTTGATGGAATTGAATAGATCTTCAATGATTTTGTTTTATTAATTACTTTTACTGAACCAATTGCATTTGCTATAGCCTCTGCCGCCTTATTTTTCTCGGCTATTATTAACGTTGCCATATTGACGATTCAAACAAATTAAATTATTTTATCCTATATTCTGAAATTCAAATAATAAATTATAACAGATAAATAAATTTCTGTTTGTTATTAAAGAAAAAATATCTAAATTAGTATTTTAGCGTATGGTATTTATATTATTCCTTCGAAATCTAGAGATCTCTTAAAAAATAAATATTTTAAATGGGTAACGTAAAAGTAAATGAAGTTCCTTTGTCTAATCCTTCAGAACTTGCCTGAATCTCTCCATTATGGGCATTAACGAGTTCTTTAGTGATATACAAACCTAATCCTGTTCCACTATCCTTAATATTGATGCTTCTACTTGGAATTGGTTGTTTAATCCTCTCGAATTTTATAAACAATCGGGGTATTTCATCTTCAGCTAATCCTATTCCATTATCTTTTACTTCAAAAAAATACTTATCCTCAATTTTTTTACCTGTTATTTCAATCCATCCATAATCGGGGGTAAATTTAATGGCGTTCGAGATTAAATTAGTAAAAACGGTGAAAATTCGAGTTGGATCAACATTTAACATTATTTCATGATTTATGTTTAATATTATCTCGAGGTTTTTTTCATTTATTAAATAACTTAATTCATCCAGACAATCATTGATTATTTTACTGACATTAACTCTTTCTTTCCTGAGTTTTAGTTTATTTTCATCAATCTTCATAACCTCTAACAACTTATCCATTAAGACTTCGAGTCTAGAAATATTTCTTTGGACAGTTTTCAAATCTTCTGTAATTTCAGGAGTAAGAAAACTCCGATGTTTCAATAATATATAATCAGTATATCCCGAGATTGAGATTAATGGTGTTTTTAATTCATGTGCGGCCATTGTTATAAAATCATTTTTAACTTGATCTAACTTCATTAATTCTATATTTTGCTCTCTTAGTTTTTTCTCAGATTCCAATAGTTCCTGCTGTAATTTGAATTTTTCAGTAATATCTGCAACTGTACCCTCCGCTTCAATAGGTAATCCCTCGGAATTATATATAACATGAGCATTAATATCCACGGTTATAATTTCCCCATTTCTTTTTTCAATTTGAGCTAAAAAATTCCTTACATATCCTTTTTCTGCTAGTTCCTTATAATATTGCTTTCGAGTCTCATGATTAGTAAATACTTGAGATGATTCTATGCCCCCCACGCTCTCTTCTGGGTTAAGACCAATAATCCTGTTGAGTGCTTGGTTATGCATTAATAGTTTTCCTTGAAACTCTCCTTTATAAAACCCTACATCTAAGTTATTTACCATATTTCTATACTTTTCTTCAGATTCTTTTAATTGATTTTCCATTTCCCTACTTTCGGTTATATTTCTAATGATTGTAATTACTTGTTCAACCCTTCCTTCGTTAAAAATCGGAATTTTCCGTGTTTCTGTTATCACAACACGTTCTTGCAAAGTATTAGTTTCTATTGTAATAAGATGACTACCAGTATCAAATACTTCCTTGTATTCATCATAAACTTTAGAAAGTAAAAAGGGAAAAACTTCAAGAATCTTCCTTCCAATTATCTCTGCATCAATATTTAGTTCAGTTAACCAACTCTTAAATGCATTATTTACTAAAATTATTCTTAAATCTCTATCTACAACATGTAAAGGATCTCCTAAAGAATCAATTGTGGTACGATATTGACGTTCAGACTTTATTAAGTCCTTAGTTCTTTCTTTTACTTTTTGTTCTAATTCCTTATTCAAAAATCGTAAGTCTTCTTGAGATTGCTTCAATTTTTGCTCTGAGATTTTTTTTTCAGTAATATCTTGAATAATTACCTGAAATACTATATCACCAGCAATTTCAACCAGAGAATCATCGATACTAATCCAGATTAAACGTTCATCACTTAACCGAGAGATTTGAATTTCAAGAGGCTCTGGAACAACCCCTTCAAGGATAGAACTATACCTTTGTTCAAATAGAGGTAAAAATCTTTTAAGTTTTGAACTCACATCTAAGAAATTCTTGTTAATTAAATCTTCGACTTTTCTATTAAATACTGTCTCAGTCGCAGGATTGCAATCAATAATTTCACCTCTTCTATTAATTAATATAATAGAGTAAGGAGTTTTTTCAAATAAATTGCGATATTTTAATTCAGATTCCTTTAGTTTTTGTTCTGCAAGTTTCTTATCAGTTATGTCTCTCGCCAAATTTATTACTTTTACAACTCTCCCATTTTCCTTTATAGGAACGGAGTTTACTTCATATTCAAGAATTTCTCCTGTCTTTGCTCTGGCTTTAATTTCAAGTCCCTTAATTTCCTTCCCAGTCTCAATTTCATCACGAACTAATAATAATTCTTCAATATTATCACCAATATAGAATTGAGCAATGTTTATCCCACGAACCTCCTCTAATGTCATTCCAATTCTATCTAATAATGCTAAATTCATATCCAAAAAATTTCCCTCAAGATCAGTAATGTAAATATAATCGGGACCTGAGTTAAATATAGTTCTATATTTTTCTTCAGATTCTTTTAATCTTTGTTCAGAGAATTTCCTAATTGTGATATCCTCATAAGTCACAAGAACTCCCACTACCTTTCCCCGGATATCATGTAGAGGAATTCTGTTTATCTCATACCAAGCTTGCTTTCCGTCAGATGTTTCTAAAAATTCAATGACATTGTATTCTGGTTCGTTATTCTTTATTACGTTACGTTCACATTCTATAATATGATCTAATTTATCTAGTACCCATTTTAAGTTATCATCAGATTGACCTATTATTGATGGGGGATTAATCAAACCATTTATAGCTGCAAAATTGATATTACACCCTAAATATGTCATCTTTATGTCTTTCCAATAAATTAATTGGGGAATGTTGTTAATTATTAGTTCTAGCATCTCTCTAGCTTTTTGAATAGCCATAAAACTTTCCTTAGATTGGAGCAACTTCCAATATTTTATTTCAGGTAGAGTATCTGCTAATTGTGCGTATCTAATTTGGCTGTCTTTAATTTCTTTTTCTAATCTTTTAAACTTGCTGATATCTCTACAAATAAGAATCACTTTTCTATTGTTACGATCATCAAGAAATCTTTTCCCCTTAATTTCATACCATATGAAGAAGTTATTATCACCAAGGATCCTTGATTCTTCCTTACCATTTCCGAATTGAAAAACATCTTCTACAAATTTCACTACTCGTTTTGAGTCATCGGGATGTAAAAAATTAATTAAAGGTGTTTCTTTTTGTAGTTCTTCAATATTGTAGTATTCACATTCAATATTTTCGTTACATATAAAAATCAGATCTTCGATATTTTGAGCAATAAGTTGATTAATTTTATTGATGTTCTTACTCATACTTGCCATTTTTAAGACTACCTCAAAAAAGGGTGTAAAATTATATTATCTTTAAGTAAAATTAGATAAATGAAAATTAAATTCTTTCCTATAAAAGTAATAATTTAAAATTTTAGTTTCAAATACTACAAATATTAATTTAACCGAAATCTCCAGCCCATCCTCGTACCTTTTTTCTCATAATCTCTTGTTTTAATATTATTTCATTCAATTGATTATCAGATTTATTAGTTAGATTAGCAATTTCAGGTAGAAATTTATTTTTCATATAATATTCTTTACTTTCCTGTGAAATCAACCCTTTGGGGATGTTTTTTGGATTATTTTTAAAATTCTCAAATTCGGATTCCCAATCTTCCAAAAATTGAGTGATTTTGTGGTGTGATTGAAATATTGGTAACACACCTAGGCTATTAGGTGTTGTGACTGCAACATTTGCTCTTTTTAAACTAAATCTATTACCATTAAATGATATAGCAATTCCATTTTCATTGCTTAGTCTCTGAAGCATATTTACATCCGTAATTGAATCACCTATAGCTATCATTTGTGAAATAGATACCCCTGTTTTTTCTGATATTTCTTCTACCGCTAGTTCCTTTCTTTTCCCTCCTCTTACTCTCACCTGATTCATAACTTTTATATAATCTGATTTCTCTCCTTTCCAAAAGAAGTTATTTAAATCCTCGATTACACTGCTTAGGTCTTTATTATTATTGAGAAATTTTTGAAAAATTTGTTTTAGAAGAATTTCTACATCTTTTTCAATATTTATTTGACCTTTTTTCAATTCTAGAATGTTCAATTCAGTACAATAAACATGATCTTTTGGGATCTCTAAAGCGGCTGTGACATTGTGAGCAAAATGTGTATAACTCGTTGATATAACAAATATTTCCCATTCTTTATGTAATATCCTCATTAATTCCTTACTTCCTGGCAATAATCCCAGATTCTCTTTGGTTAAATTAATTAATTCTTTATCAGTATAGGTTGTTGCATATAATGGTGCCATCAATCGAAGTGTATCTCCAGGTTGATATTCTGGGATCTTCAATTGTTCTTTGATACCAGGAACATCAATAAGATAATCGTCATAGTTAGATATCATTTTAAAGAATTCACCCATTTCATAGTTTTGTAAATTTAATTTGGAACTTTTACTCAATAGCTTCCCAATCTCAGCAGCAAAATCTATTATACTTATTGGTCCTTCTAAATCCCAACAACATACTAGTTTCTTTGACACAAAATTCACCAATAATTAGTTTAGAATTGAAATCATTATCAATAATTAATCTGAAAATCTTTTATAACCATGTTATTAAGAGCTTGTTACATAGAGTTACAGATTATCTTACTATGCTCAGATTAAGAAATGAAGTTACATTTTGAGTTTAAAAATTTCTTGAAGAGATTTTTCTTTTCTTTCTTTTTTTATGATATTTCGCCAATCTGGTTCTATTTCATCAAAAATATCTCTTGCAAGGCTTTTCAATGTATCGTCGGATGATTCTAGAAACAGCCCTACATATACCAGAGCCCTTTTATCTTTTATATTTTTTAAAGCTTCTAAAATGTAAATTAATCTGAATTTGTCTGCTTCAGGTTTATCTAATTCTTCTTGTAATTTTTCCACAATCCTCAAAGTTCCTCGACCATCTCCAATTTTTCCAAGAGCTTCAACGATTTTGTTGGTGACTAAATAATCCTTTTCAGATCTCAAAGCACGACATAACAAGTTGACCGCCCTTCCTTCTTCCATGATTCCCAGTTCTCTAGCAGCTTCAGCTCTTTGCTGCCAATCTTCATCGTGGAAGAGCTTTTTAATCAAAGTATTATATTTAATATTCTGTTCCTGCCAAGTCATTGTTCATGTAAAGCTTAATTTCAACAATATTATAATTTGATGATTATAAAATATAAAATTAGCAATTGTGAAAGAAATGTAAAATTCATATATTCTATATCTCACTTAAAAAGAGCTTTCATATGATCTATTCGTTTCTGTAGAATTTCTCTGGTTCCAACATCTTTTCTATGAAACAATTTACCTTCAACGCAACCCACTCCCTTTTCAGCAATTTTTTCAGCATCTTCAAGAGAATTAGCGATCCCTAATATCCCTATTGCTCTTGAAGTTGTGGTATATATATTTTTACCTTCTCGATAAACTGAAGCGTAATAGTGATTTGCACCGATCTTTTCTAATTTCTTTATATCGATTGTAATAAGCTCATCTCTTTTTGGGTTTACAGGATAACCTTCTGGAGCAAGATATTTACATACTGTTGCTTTTCTCTCAAATTCAAAACTCTTAGATAAGTTTCCATTAATAATTGCCCAACAAATTTCGACAAAATTATCCTTAAGGAGAGGTAACACATTCATGGCTTCGGGGTCGCCCCAACGGGAATTAAATTCTATCAATTTTAAGCCATTAACAGTTTTCATGAATTGTCCATATAAAAATCCTTTATACTTAATCCCCGTTTCAGCTTTTACTGCAGCTACGGTTTTTTTCATATCCTCGAGAGCCTCATTCACATCATTTTGTGTTATAAAGGGCATAAGGTGATCTTCTATGCTGTATGAACCCATTCCACCGGTATTTGGACCTTTATCATCCTCATATGCTCTTTTATGGTCTTGAACTAAGGGAGACCCGATTACATTTTTTCCATCAACAAAAGTCTGTAGAGTAAATTCTTCTCCCTCACATCTTTCCTCTAAGAGAAATCTACTTTTACTATCTACTAACTCTTGGCAATACTCTAGGATATCTTTCTTTGAAAAAAGGTGATCTCCGAAAACTTTAACTCCTTTTCCCCCAGTTAAGCCTTCTGGTTTGACTACAATATTTTCTTGACCAACATCCTTCAAATAACTTTCAACACCTTCCATAGAATTAAACATTTTATTTTTTAAGTTTGAGGGGATTTTGTATTTTTCAAGGAGACCTCTCATGAATACCTTTGAACCTTCTAATTGCGCTGCTTCTATTTTGGGACCCACACAAGGGATACCTCCTTTTTCTAAAGCATCTACAATACCTACAACTAATGGTGCTTCTGGTCCAATAACCGCAAAATCAATATTATTCTTTCTTGAAAAGTCAAGGATTTCTTGAAAGTCTGTTTCAGAGTGAATTTTAATAGTTTTGCTTAAATCTTCTAATCCTGCATTTTTAAAACTCATAAAAGCAAATAAGTTTGCACCGCCTTTAACAAGAGTCTCACCAATAACATGCTCTCTTGCTCCATGTCCAACAATTAAACAATTTACCAAAATTTCATTACCCCGAAAATGTATCAATTTTAATTTATTATATTTACTATTTAGGTTAACAAATAGTTTTAACATTAATTATTAACCAAGTAATTTCTGATATATATTTGGCAAAGATTTTCAAAACTTGGAAAATAGTTTTATTGCGACTAAAAATTGTGAACTTAGAGGTTGTATTTTTAAATTTAAGAAACTAAATATACTAGTTTTAATTTCATAGCTTAATCTAGGCAATTAAGTACATTACTTGAATAATGGTTGAAGTTAGTATCGAATTTAATAACGTTTCTAAAAGTTATAAAGATCTACTTGCTTTAAACGATGTTTCTTTTACAATACAAAGGGGAGAAATTTTTGGTTATATTGGTCCAAACGGTGCTGGCAAAACAACCACAATTAAAATAATCGTTGGCTTAATAAAGGATTTTAAAGGAAAAGTTTTAGTAAATCGAAAGAACGTAATTACTGCTAAAAGAAATTTGCGCAATTTAATTGGATATCACCCACAAGAAGCAGGATTTCAGGAATGGCGTACCGTTGATCATGCGTTTAAAACTTTTGGACGACTCTCTGGACTTAAATCAGAACATCTTGAAAATCGAATTCATGAAATTTTAGAATTGATTGGATTAATTGATGTACGATATAAGAAAATAGTTCACTTATCAGGGGGTATGTATCAGAAATTAAGGTTAGGGCAGGCTCTATTACATGAACCAGAAATCTTGGTCTTAGATGAACCTCTAGCAGGATTAGATCCAACAAGTCGCTTTCAATTTAAAAAAGTTATTAAAAAACTAGCAAAGAGTGGGATTACAATTTTATTCTCATCACATATATTAAATGATGTTGAAGATATAGCAAACAAGATAGGAATTCTACATGAGGGGAAAATTAAGCAAATTGGCACCCCAGATGAACTTCAAAGTAGCTTCCATGTTGGGAATGTAATAGAATTGATAGTTGCGAAAGATACTCCACTCTGTGAAGATTTAGAAAGTATACATAAGGTGGAATATATTGAAAATCCTAAAGCAAACAAACAATTAATACATTTGAAATCAAATGTTGATGTTGATTTAACTGTCTCCCAAATTATGAATATGTTAATAGAACAAAAATGTAGAATCCGCAGTTTTAACCTCGTAAAACCAAGTTTAGAGCAAGTCTACTTAAAGTATGTCGGAGGTGAATCTGAGTGAGCTTAGTATTGCTTTTCTTCGATGAAATAAAGGGTTTTGCAAAATCAAGAGTAATGATTGTGCTATGGATTGGATTACCTCTGTTATCCTTTTTGATTCAATTTATTGATCCTGGTGAACTTGAAGGCATGCCAATCTCATTTTTAGTTTCCCTTATAGTTTCAAGTATAGGTGGGACACTTTCCGGTGTAATGCTAAGCACTTCAATTGTAAGTGAAAAAAATCGTCATGTTTATGAACTATTCCTGATTAGACCAGTTAAGCGTAGCAGTTTGATTTTGGCAAAATATCTAGCAGTATATTTATGTCTTGTTGTTGCTGTTACTATCTCTTTTGCTGTTGGGTTGATAATTGATGGGTTTACGGGTAAATTGTCACAGAATTATTTAAGCATCACTTTTGATTATTTGATTATGAGTTTTTCTTCAATGGCTATTACATGTTCTATTGGAATTTTATTTGGCGTTGTGGTTTCTTCTGTACCTGTAGCGGCGATATTATCTGTTTATTTAGGTAGTCAACTGTCATCATTGATTATCTTGCCCATATTTTTTATTGAGACTTTAAATCCTGTTCTGCTTGCTTTATCATTAGGAATTAGTATAACTCTCATTATGATGAGTTTTAATATTTTTCTTTTTAGTCGTAAACAATTTTGAATTAACTACTCTTTCTTTCTTTTTTAATCTAAGTTTAATTCAATACTATATACTCTTGCAGCTTCATCGTTGGAAATATGATGATATTCCTTCCACATTTCTTGAATTTTTTTGCCATGGTGCCCTTGACGTTGACTAATTACTCCCTCTTTAACACTTATATGAATTTTTTCTTTAACAATTCTAAAACCCAATTTTTTATAACGTTTAACGCTATACATTCCACTCCATAAAAGTAATGGTTTTATATGATTTATAGCGTTTGCCACAATTTTATACCAATTATTATCCTTAGCCCATTCAATTAATTCTTTGATCATATTATTACCAATCCCCATTCCTCAGTAATCTTCTGCCTCACCCTTATGGTAATGACTTAAAACTTGTAAGCATTCAATTTCAATAATTTTGTTGGGTAAAAATTCCTTTGATGGAAATTTGTCAAGCAATTTAAGGATGTTTTTCATAAATCTTTCCTGCTGAATACAAACATTATCTAATCTAAAACCTGATTTATCATCCAAGATATCTAGAACGACTTGTGGATAGAATCTCAATAAACCGACTATTTTTTCATTATCGTAAACTAAAACTGCACAGGAATCGTAGAGGTCACAAATTTTTGTCAGAAATTCCTTTACTGCTCCTTTAGTAATTTTAGAATTAAAAACGGGAATATCCATCTTATCAATAGAAACAGGATCATTATGTAAACAACGGCTAAGAATATTAGATTTGTCCATCATTTGGATTTGGATCATTATAATCTCGAATGAAATTTATTTATATTTTTTTAGGAAGCAATTAATCTAATTTTTCTGTTTGTCTTTTCCTTGAAAATTTTTTAAAAGCAAATATTATTCTTTGAATTGCTGTTAAATTGGTCCCTACAGCCAAAATTACCATAGTCCACCAAATTGCGGAAGGAAACCAAATTAAAAATATCGATCCTAAGAATAAAATAGGAACCCGATCTGTTCTTTCAATCAATCCAACCCTATAGAGATTGTCAATTCCTAATGCTTCAATCTTTGCTCTCGTATAGGAAGTTAAAAATGCACCCACTATAACAATTAAACCTATTTCAATGCTAGTATATCTACCAAGGATAATACCAATGAATATAAAAAAATCTCCTAATCGATCCAAAGTTGAGTCTAAAAAGGCTCCTAATTGAGTTGGTCCTTGAAGTCGAGCGACAACACCATCAAGTTGATCGAAAAATTCAGTTACCAACAAAAAAATTATAATTAAAATCGTAGAGTGAAAAATAAATGCAAAGAAACTTAAAAACGCAAACATTAATCCTAATGAAGTAAACACATTAGCGGGTATTCTTTTAATTTTACGAGCTAATGGTAATAAAAGTTTTTCTGAGAACTTCTTTATTTGTAACAACATGCGAAATTACTTTTATTAATATTGTATATAATAAATATTTCACAAAAGAAAAAAAAGAAATGAATTATAATCTATAAATTGGCGTAAATTTTTCTTCAATATATTTTAAGAAGTAATCTGAATTTAAATCTTCTCCAGTAACCCTATTTATCAGATCATTAGCTCTGTAGATCGCTCCGTGTTGATGAATATTTTCTCTCAGATAAGATAATAAATTCGAGAATTCACCTTTTTTGTAATCATCAGGTAAATTTGGCATTTTCTCTGACGCTTTTGCATATATTTGTGCTCCATATAGATTACCAAGAAAATAAGTTGGGAAGTATCCAAACAATCCTCCTGAAAAATGAACATCTTGCAAAACACCCTGTGCATCATTTGGAGGAACAATTCCTAGAATATCTTCAAATTTGGAATTCCATATCTCAGGAAGTTCATTTACTTGAATTTTCCCCTCAATAAGATCTTTTTCGATTTCAAATCTTAAAATAATATGCAAGCCATAAGTTACTTCATCCGCATTCACTCTAATAAAAGACGGTTCAACAATATTGATTGCTCTATGAAATTCTTCCATAGGAACATCTTTTAAATTTTCAGGAAAGTATTGTTGAAAAGTAGGATACCAATACATCCAAAATTCTTTACTTCGTCCAACAACATTTTCCCACATCCTTGATTGTGATTCATGAATTCCCATTGATGTGCCTGAGCATAAAATCGTATCATGAAGCTCTTTTTTAATGCCCATCTCATAGATAGCATGACCATATTCGTGGATCGTGCTTGTGATGCAATCTGGAAAGGGTTCTGTAGTTCTCGTCGTAATTCTAACATCCAGAGCAGCAAGAGAAGTTGTAAAAGGATGAGTTACCTTATCTTGTCTTCCATAACCAAAGTCAAAATTTAGTTTTTCAATTACTTTGCGACTAAGTTCAAATTGTTTATCTTCATCATATTTTTTTTCAAATATGGAACCATCAGGTTTATCTGAGGAAGAATTTAGCTTTTTGACAAAATCAATTAGTTTTGGTCTAAGTGGGTTAAATATGTTAGCGATCCATTCATAAGTAGCCCCGGGTTCATAAAGATCTATTAAAGTTGAATATAAATCAGGATGAGTACCGAGTCTTTCAGCTCGTTCTTTCTGTAATTCAACAGTTTTTTCTAAAATTTTTTCAAAAATCGAAAAATCGCTTTTTCTTCTAGCTTCTTGCCAATCCTTTGCAGCTAATACACTAGTTTCAGCAATTTCAACTACTAATTTTTCAGGTAACTTTGTTTCTAGGTTATATTCTCTCGTTATATCGCGTAGCATAGCACTTTCGATTTCATTAAGAGTTGTTTTTTCAGCTTTTTTTATTAGTTTTCCTACTTTATCAGATGTTATTCTTTGATGGCTTAACTTACGTATTAATGATGCTTGTTTTGACCTCCCTTCAACTGATTTATAATTCATCATATTAACTTCTTGATCCCAGTTCAAAAGAGATGAGATGTACCCCAATCTCATTATTTCAGCAAAATGTTCTCGAAGTTCATTTATAACACTCATTTTTAAAACCTTTTTTAAAGATTAATGTAAATTTATGAAAACTAGTTAACAGTATACAAAAAAGTTTTGTTATTGGGTTAGTCAATATTCAATGCCTTTAAAAGAACTATATTGTGAACTTTTATTGAACTAATAAGTTATAGTGGATGTAGATTTCATGCCATTTGTTCTTGTTTTACAAAAAATTCTGCTGCTAATTTAACATCATCAATTGTTACTGTTCTCCCCAAGGATTGTGCCAAATCTGTAATTAATTTTTCACATAAATTAAAACTCAGAGAACTTCCTTTTTCTGAAATCATTTTTAGTAATTCTTTCGCAAAATCTACAATTAAAGGTTTTTTGATATCTTTACTAAGTTCTTCATGGGGCGAGAACAACTCCATAGGCATTCTTACTTCTGATTTTTTTGATTTTTCTTCAATACTTTTTGATGGAATTGTTGGTCTTTTAAGGATAGCTGACGTATCTGAAGTTTTTAATAGTTTTAATCCCGCGGGTTTACTTTCTAATTTTTGAAAAGAAACCAGCTCACTAGACAATTTGGTGGGTGGTGGCGGTAATTCTTCCTCAGTTTTTTCTTTATTGAAGAGGTCTGTTGGTAATGCTGCGGTGGGTAGTGGTTTTACACTAATTTTCTTTTTAAATTTCAGTTCTTTTGGAATTTCAAAAGCTTTTTCTTTCTCAATTTCTCTTCTTAGGTCTTTCTGTTCTTTTAATTTTGCCGATAAATCAGCTACTTTTTGTTCGAAAAACTTTATCTGCTCAAAGTCTTGATATTCAGTACATAAATGAACTATTTCTCGATACTTTGCTAAAGCCTGAAGAGGATTTCCCATACTAACCATATCCTCTGCTTCTTTCACAATATCTCCAAAATTAGAAGGTAATCCTTCCTTTAAACCTAATACTTCTTTAATATATTTTTGAATTTGAGATTTAGCATCCGGGGAGTTTAATGAAATTTCTTTAAAATCATTAAAATTTAATTCATTTTTAATTCTTCTTATATCCTCATCATCTACTAATTCTCGTTTATTTCCAAATATTATTAATTTAGCATAATCACCCTCTAGTTTTGGTATGCTTATAAAATGATTCATAATTTTTAGATTATAGTTTGCTAAATTAAACAACAGAATTATTAGGTCAGAACCCCTTACAAATTTAGTCCAAAGATTGGAAAAATTATCTTTTAGACGAAAATCCCAAAGCTCAAAACTCAACCCTTCAATCTGAATAGACGTGGATGTGGCAAAATCCATGATGATTTTTTCTTCATCACTTTTCAATAGATCATACAAAGTAGTTTTACCAGAATAAGTAGGACCAATTATCGAAATTTTGGAATGTAAGTCTCTTTGAATTTGGTCAAGAAAGCTTGAGAACTCATCATTCTCAGAACTTGCTTCTTTAATCTTTATCGGGTTTTTAAATAATTCTTGAAATTTTGCGATTGTTTTCCCCATTAATTCTTCTATGTATTGAAGAGAATCAACCAAGTCGGTCACAAACAAATAATATAGATCATCAATCCCCTTATGAAATATCTGATATGAAGATATTTTTCTGTTGATAGTCTTACCGGGTATAGGCATTTTCATATATTTATCTATAGTATCTTGAACGTTTCTTAATTCAGCATTTCCAAAAGCAATAGCATAATCTTTAACAAAGATATGTTCGCGATTATAAAAGATATGAATTTGCCTTAGCATTAATAAAAGAAGAAGAAATACTAATTAATAATTCTTTAGAATTTATCTACTAGACAAAATTGTTGGCATTAATTATAATATCGAAAAAACACAAAAAATATTAGATTAAAAATTTTTTTGTTTCTTAGAAAGAGATAGATTAATTAGAATTTAAGAAATTCATTAATATGCCCCTAGAACCAAAACACTATTTGAAATTCCTGGAAAATGAAGCTGAAGCAAAAAATAAATCAGAGTTACTTGATTTACTTGATAAAAGAATCAATTTATTGTGTTTTGATGAATGTGAACGTGATAGAATAGTTTGTACTTTAACCCCTTTATGTTCAAGAAGATTCTTACTTAGATTGAGAATAAAAAATAATTTAATGATTGATGATTTACCTCAATTTTGTTATAGTGTTCATAAAGGTGTAGTAGAGAGATATTTTAGGAATAAAACAGTTGTTTACAGGCCGTATGATGCTTATCTATATCT
>JAGXNR010000056.1 GCA_019894875.1 Promethearchaeota archaeon
GCATAAATGACTCCGATAGTGCTGCTATAATTCAGAATTATATCAATAAATGGGCAAAAAGAGAGCTCCTGTTACAAAAAGCTGAAGATAATCTATCACCTGAATTAAAAATTGAAATTGCTAAATTTCGCATGGTTCTGCTCCTGTTTCTTTAGAAATTATTTGAAATTCATTTTATTACTGGGGCAATTGCATATATAAGAATAAAACATATTAAAAAACAATGCTTAGAATGTGAATTTGAGGGTAATTGGGATATCTGTCCTGCTATGAAGCCAATAGTGGACAAATTGTATAAACATAAATTCAAGAAGAAAAAATAAAATTTATAAGAGACTTAACTAATTTTTTAGGAATTGTATATAATACTATTTTGAATTATAGTAGTAATTCCCAATCTATCTCTTTTTCGATTAAACTTAGAACCTTTTCCGTCTCATCTTCTTGTATTCCTGGTTTCAAGCGTTCTAAATTTCTCATGGTTGTATATGTATCAGAAGGACTCAAGATTATAGGAATGCACTTTTCATTTGCAGCAGTAATAACACTCATATCGGGTTGGATGAACCCTGTTAAGATTAAGGTCGACACATCTTGATCAAGCGCGACCATAGCGAGATCTGTACGATCTCCTCCTGTTATAAATGCAGCTTTTTTCACTTGTCTTAAATATTTTAGAGCACTTTGAGCATTCATTGCACCAATGAGGAATGTTTCTACAAGGTTATTCAATCCTGAAGAGGCGGTATCATTTATTAATTCTCCCCCAATTTGCTCTTTTATCTCCCCTACTCGTGGAGAGAATAATTCTACACTTTTTTCGATAATGCCTAATATAGGAATATTATATCGAGTGACATGCTCATTAGAAATCTCTTTTATTCTAGCAATATATTCAAAATCTATTTTATTGAAAAGAATACCTAAAATACCAACATTACGGAAATCAAAATAGTTTTTCGTAAAAAAGAAGTTATCTATACATCGATCACTTGATTCTACAGAAACATAAATTAATTCTTTTATTCCAAGATTCTGTGCTATACTCACATCATCTATTCCAGTTCGTACAAATTTTCTGATACTTGGATTCCCTTCAATAACTATATAATCAACGTCTTTTGTGAGTTCTTCATAAGCACTTTTTATCTTTTGGAGATATTCATCTTTTCTACTCTCATCCACTAAATCTACATAATAGGTATCTGGGATCGAGACGGGTGAAATAATATCATATGGATGATCCGTTTTGTATACTGTATTGAGAATGAATCCCACATCAGGATCAGCTTTGTTGGAGAATGCTGCGATTGGTACCCCTATTGGTTTGAAATAAGCAAATCTCTTACCTACCTTTTTTAATTTTTGGATAAAACCGATTGAAAGAAAACTTTTCCCAGCACTTTCTTCCAATGAGCTTAAATAGAATACTTTTACCATCTTCTTCACTTTTTTTTAAAATTTTAATTTTATTTTATGCATTTTATTATCTTTTAATTGTGATTTTAATATCAACGGCGCTATATCCTTTAACAAATGCTAATAGAGGATTGATATCTAATTCTACTATTTCTGGAAAATCATAAACAAGCTGAGATAATCTGAGAAGTACATCCAGTATTGCTTCTATATCAGAAGCTGATTCTCCTCTCACTCCTTGAAGGAGATTGAAAATCTTAGTACCCTCAACCAAGTTTTTGGCATCCACCTTTGTAAATTTATATCCTAAAGCAAAGGATACATCTTGCATGAAGTTTGCATAAATACCACCTGTACCAAACATAAGGAGTGGACCAAATTGAGGATCCTCTGACATTCCGATGATAATTTCATTTACTTTTGATTCACTTTTAAAATCGATCATTTCTTGTACTTCTACACCATAAATCTTCGCATTTTGTGGACCAAATTTTTTAGAATTATTTACAATTTGGATAAACGCTTCAAAAGCATCCTGTTCTGTTTCAATATTTAATAGAATTCCGCCAACATCGGTTTTATGAATAATATGGGGGCTGACAATTTTCATAACAGATTTTCCTGTTTCTGAGAGAAGCTTTCCTGCTTGCATGGGAGTTTGAGCTAATCTTGATTTTGGTGATTTAATACCATAACAATCAAAGACTTCGCTTGTTTCATAGCTTAATAAAACAGTTCGCTTATCTTCTCTTACACTCGAAAATATTTCTTTTACCCTTTTTTTGTTTACTTTAAATTTTGGGATATCTAATTCATTCAGTGCTGTACTTTTTAAATATTCATTTCGATTTACTAAAGTTTTTAATGAATGAGCTGCGCGCTCTGGAAAGTGATAACATGGAATATGATTTTGCTTTAAATATTCCCTCCCTTCTGAAATATTTTTTCCTCCTATGAAAGAGCATACAATTGGCTTTTCTTTTAAGTGTTTAGATGAAATTTTATGAATTAATTTTGCTACTTCCGTTGGTGCTGTTTGAGCTTGTGGAGTAACAATAATTAAAGCACCTTGTGTTGAAATTTCATTGGATTCTGCTTTACCATTTATGCCAAAAACAGTATTAATAGTATATTCATATCTATCGGGTGCTGCATCTCCAACGATATCAATTGGGTTAAAGATTGATGCTTCTAAAGGTAAGTGTGCTCTTAATGCATGCAGAATAGACTCTGAAAATCCTGCAAATTTTAAATCTTCTCGTTCAAATGCATCAGTAGCAACAATTCCAGGACCCCCAGCGTTTGTAATGATTGCAAAAGAATTAGCTTTAGGGATCGGTTGAAATAAAAAAACTTCACCATAGTCAAATAGATCTTCTATTGTTTTGGCTCTTACGACGCCACATTTTTTAAAAGCAAGATCATAAGCAATATCCGCTCCAGCTAGTGCTCCAGTATGACTAGAGGCTGCTCTAGCACCTGCTTCACTTACACCTGATTTCAAAATGACGATTGGTTTTTTTCGAGTAGCATCTGGTAAAATTTCTAAAAATTTCTGCCCATCTGTTATGCTTTCTAGATAACATAAGATAACACGGGTATTTTCATCGTTGGCTAAAAATTCTATAAAATCTACAGCACCTAAATCAGCTTTATTTCCTAGGCTAATATTACAAGAGAACCCAAAAGCTTGTGTCATAGAATAATCCATCATGCCCGTCAGCATAGCACCCGATTGTGATATCATAGCAATTCCTCCATCTTTAGGGGTTTCGGCAGCGAATGAACCATTATAGTTAAGTCCTATAAAACCTAGGCAGTTAGGACCTAAGATTCTCATATTGTACTTCTTACCTATTTTTACTAATTGTTCCTCTCTTTCTACACCCTTTCCTCCAATTTCTTTAAATCCTGCTGAAATTACTATTAATCCCTTCACTCCTTTTTTACCACATTCTTCAGCAGCAGGATTTACAAATTTACCAGGAATTACAAAAATAGCAATATCGATATTTTCTAGAACATCTAATATACTCTTATAGCATGGAAGATCAGAAATAACCTTGGATCCTGGGTTTATTGGAAAAATTTTTCCTTTATACCCAGAATTAATAATATTATTTAAAACAGTATTACCCACTTTACCCTTTGTGGCGCTTGCGCCTATTACTGCAATACTTGCTGGATTAAAAAAGAAAGAAATGTCGTTTTGCGCCATTTTCAGAACTAATGATAATTCTTATAACCAACTATTATAAAATTTTATAATTGTACTCTATTTAAAATTTTTCAATGTAATCTATAATACATATAGGAAATGATAATATCTGAAAAAGAATAAAAAATACTATGACTTTTCTTAATGTATGACTAAAATTGTGATCGTAACTAATAAGGGTGATATTAATCTTGAGTTATTTGATAGTGATGCCCCACAAACAGTAGCTAGTTTTCTCTTCTTAGCAAAACAAGGATATTTTGATGGAATTATCTTTCACAGAGTAATCCCAGATTTTATGATTCAAGGTGGAGATCCATTGGGTAAAGGTTATGGTGGACCTAAAAATAAGGACATAACTTCCTTTCCCTTTCAAGGAAAACAAATAGCATATCCGTTTGCTGATGAGTTTCAATCGGGAAGAAAATTTAATAAACCGGGGATTTTAGCTATGGCAAATGCCGGAGCCAACACAAACGGGTCTCAGTTCTTTATTACTCATGTGCCAACTCCACACCTCAATAATAAACATACCATTTTTGGTGAAATCGTAGATCCAAATTCTGATCAAAAAGTAGTAGATTCTATTGTCCAAGGAGATGTAATAAAGGAAATCAAATTTCAATAATTTCGAGAAAGTAGTTTATTTCACTTTCTTTATTATACTTTTCTTTTTTATAGCTAGTAGCAACCTAAAATATATTATATAACTATTTATATTAATATAATTGAAGTTAGTTTGTTATATATAAAATACAACTATTTAGATGTATAAGTCATGAGTAAAGATTTAAAAGATATAATTGATACTGTTGAAAAAGATACAAAATCTCACGCAGAATTAGAAGCTGAAATTAACTCACTCAAGGAAGAGATTAATAAGCTAAATGGCATTATAGATGAGCAAAAGATGTTGATCAATGAAGGATCCGATTCAATTTCACTAGATGTTAGCAATATACCCGGTGAAGTAGACATTTTAAAGGAACTAATTATCTCCCAAAGAAAAGAGTTAATTAAGAAAGATGAAGCAAATGAGAGTTTAAATGATAAAATTGATGAACTAAAAATAAAACTAGAGAAAACTAAAGATGGAACTTTCACCAAGCAAGATAATGAGGATTTAATTCAAGCTCAAGAATTGATACTTGCATTTACTGAAGAAAGTGAAGATTACAGAAATCAAATTGAAGAATTAAAGAGTAAAATCAAGTCACTGTCTGGAAAAAGTGAATTTGAAGATATAACTCAAGAATCTACGGGAGAAAGTGAAGAAATAGTGAATATCAAGCGTTTGAATTTTCAACTAATGGAAGAAAATGGATTACTACGTGTAGAAACTGAATCATTAAAGGTACAATTACAAGAACAAATTGAGGAATTAAATTCGGGAGAATTGCAATTAGCACATCAGAAGATTGAAGCTTTATCGTTAGAATTAGAAGAATATGATGCTCAAATCCAACAATTACAGCAAAAATTAGAAACAGTTGTTACTACTCCTGTTAACCAAACTCATACTACTGATGAATTTAATAATCTAAAAGAAGAAATATTAAAATATCAAGATGAAAATCAAAGATTAAATAATAATATACTCGAATTAGACCAGAATCATCCGAAGCAGCTGAGTAAAAATGATTATAAATCTGTGATTTTTCATTTTCCCCAGGAATTTCAAATATCACTTTTTCAAAAAATGTATAATCTTTTAGATGATATTGATAAAAAGACTATTATTAATTCTCTAATTAAAGACTTAAATAGCAAAAATAATGATGTTAAAAGAGCTATATTAAAAATTCTAAGGGAATTGAGAGATGAAAAAGTATATAAAGTCTTTCTTGACTTACTTCATGATGAAGACTGGGTAATTAGATATAATGTGATTAAGGCACTAACCAATTTTGGCTTTGATAATAAAGCCTTTAGAGATTTATTAAAAAAACTTACTAAAGATTCAGACATTGACGTTAGAGAGCTTGCCATGAAAGTATTAGAGACTATATCTTAAATTATTATATTTTGATATTTAATGTACAAATTTCTTTACCTCTTTTCTAGAAAGATAATCTGCGAGATATAGTGGCTCTGGTTGTCGATGATCTTTAGTTATTGTTAAGCAAATTGTCACTGCTGATTCGATATTTATTTTATAACCTTCACTTATGAATACCGGTTTAGTACGATTTTTTAAGTAAACAGCATAACCAATCAATTCATTTGATAATTTTTCAAACTTACTTCCAGTCTCATTTGCCCAAATAGGAGTTTTACTTCCCTTAATCCTGATATTTTCATTCCATTTAGAATATCCAATAAAGAAATTCTTTGCTACTCCGATAGTCGGAAGATTTAGTGCAAAACCAAGGTGAACCGCCTCTCCGAATCTTCTAGGATGGATTTTTCCATGCCCATCACATAATATAAGATCTGGTTTTTTTTGAAGTTTTGAGAGCACTTTAGCAAGTAGTCGACATTCTCGAAATCCTAAGAATCCCGGTTTATATGGAAATCTGATAATATCCTTCTTAAAATAAAATTCTTCTAGTGATTCACGTTCCATATTCCAACCTACTGCGCAAGCGATACCATATTCTATATCATTCTCACGATAGTAGGAAATATCTACACCAGTTACAGTCTTTACTGATTTGATATCAACTTTTTTTTCATTTACTCTTGAATTCTTAATGAGGTGTTGATATTTATTTTGAATTAATTCTGCTTGCTCAAATGTGTAATTTTTCCTTAATAGATCATTCTTATACGTCATTCAAATTAATAACTGTATTAGTTTTCGAGGACTTATAGATACCAAAGATTATTTTCATAGTGTTTAAGTTATCTTTCCCGCTACTTATTGGTTCTTTATTATTTTGACAACAATCAACAAAATGAATAACTTCGTTAATAAATGGATTATCTCCTACTAGTATTTTTGAATCCTTTTTTATGTGGATAAACTCTCCTTTCTGAGATGTCTTTCCCTCTTTGTCTAATTTTTTAGATGATATCATAGCATTACCAATTTGATAATGACCTTTTTTACTAGAAGGGGGATTTGAATATATTGTCCCTGAATCACCAAAGATCATGTATCTTATATTGAAAGGAGTTCTACCTGTAGAAAGGCTTCCGAAGATATTCCCAATTGTGCCGGTGTTAAACTCTAAAGTAGCACTTGAAAAATCCTCAGCACCGTTTATAAATAAGGGGTCAAAATTTTTGCAGATACCACTTACTTTTTTCACATCCCCAATAAAATATCTTAAAAGATCTATAATATGGATTGAAAGAGTGATCAAAACACCCCCACCAGCACGATTTCCATCAAACATCCAATGATCGTGCGGTAATATTAATGACTGCTTCAGAATCGAGGTTCCTTGTACTGCGTGAACTGGCCCAATTTCTCCATTTTCCATAAGACTTACAACTCCTTGAGAGGATGGTAGATATCGAAGTACTTGTGCGATCATATAGGTAACACCAGCTTTTTCAGTTGCTTTAACCATATCTCGGCAATCTTCCATCGAACAAGCCATAGGTTTTTCAAGTAATATGTTCTTACCTAATTCAACGGCTATTATTGTTTGATCTCTATGTTGATCATGGATTGTACAGATATCAACGGCATCAATATCTTCTTTATTCAACATTTTTTCGAAATCTGTGTAAACAGAGTGAATATTGGCAGTTTTAGCAAATTTTTTAGCAGCTTCCTCTCGTATATCGCATACAGCAGTTACTTTTACTTTTTCAGGAAATTGAAGATAAGCTGGCAAGTGAGCATATGCCATTGCCCCTGTCCCTACCAAGCCTACTTTTAATGGTTTTGAAATACTGTTTTCACCGATTTTAATAAACCTTCTTTATTAGGGAATCACCTACCGAGACATATCTCTGTGATACTCCCGGAATGGTTAATTCTTCAGGAATTAATTCTGACCAAGGTTGTTTTCGATCAATAGAGACTTTAACCAATCCTTTAATCCGTTCTTGAACGCTAATCGGACCATAAGAAAATATTAGCAAAATATCGTTTCTTACTGGATGGATAACAGCCATATTGTTAATTCCCCAAGCATCTCCTTTAGGGATAATAACATCATCTTCCTTTAACGATGAGGTTGGAGTAATTTCTAAAGCTAAATGTTTAACACCTTTATCCAAAACTATTGTTTTCTCTTTAGTAACCCTTATATCAAATAATCGTTTTGGAAATCCCCAATCTACTCCCATTTCCATCATCAACCATGTCTCAACTGGCATGCTCAATACAAACCAAGTTTCTTCACCATCTGGGCACATACCCTTAATCATAACCATACCTTCATTATATCTGGTAATAGAATTACCTGTATTATAATCGACAGTAACTAAAGATACAATTGGTTTTTCTGGTAATGCAAGTTGTTTCGGTAAGAGCGATCGGTAAAGTTTTATGTTTTCGGGTTGAAATGCAGTAAAAATTCCATTTGTACCTCGATCTCCTCCGATTTTTACGGTTTTAGGATCAATTGTTCTACCACTTGGTCCATAGCCCCAATTGATGAGCTCATTGACACTATCATTTTTCACGAAATTACGGACTCGTTGAATGATCATTCCACTGTAATATGCATGTTCAACTTCATTCTTTGGGACAAGTCCTCTATTTCTTGATTCTGTCATAATATCTATTTTTCTTCTTTCTTGTTTTTTTTTATAATTAATCATTACTAATTATACATAAATTATTTTCTAAACTTTTAAAAATTATATAGAATGATAAATTTATTTTTATCATAATTTTTAAGAATCCATTTCTGAATATTAACCGTGAAATTCATATCTAAGAAATTCCTAATTGAATTAAACATAAAATTTCATATTTTATATCAATGAAAATAGCTGTATCTGGAAAGGGGGGAGTTGGAAAAACTTTAATTGCGGGAACATTAGCAAGAATGTTTGCTAAAGATGGTTTTAAGGTTCTGGCAATAGATAACGATTCAGCAATGAATTTAAGTTACACGTTAGGTCTTGATGAAGCTACAAAAAATCAAATCGTACCAATTAAAGAAATGAAATCAATGATCGAAGAAAGAACAGTTGTAGACGGTGCTGGTTCGGGGATTTATAATATTAATCCTGAAGTATCCGACATTCCTGATAAATTTAAGGTGTCTGGTCCAGATGGTTTACAATTATTAGTCTTAGGTGGGATTGAAGAACCTGCCTCTGGATGCCTTTGTCCCGAAAATGCGTTAATAAAAACTCTATTATATAATCTTTTTGTGAAAAGAGATGAAGTTATTATTGTTGATTTCGAAGCAGGTATAGAACATCTAGGACGTGGTACCGCGAAAGGAATTGATGTAATGCTTGTGGTAACAGAACCTTCCCAAAAATCTTTAGATTTATGCAATAAAATTATAGACCTTTCTAAAAAATTAGGGGTTATCAATATTTTCTTGATTGCTAATAAATTGATTGATGAATCCCAGAAAGATATCTTGAATAAGCGAATTAAAGATTGGGGTGTCCCACTTTACCATTCTATCCCATTTGACCCTGAAATAGGGAAAGCTGATTTGAATGGAGAGTCTCCTATTGACTTTAACCAAACATCTATTGGTGTTCAAGCTATCAATAATCTCTACTCAAAATTAAAGAAACTAAAAAAGGAACTATTTGATCTTTAATATTAATAATAAAATCCTATTTGAAGGAAAATAGACAGAAGAGAGAGCTATAATCAACTATAAAATATCAGATAAATCTAAGTTTTGCTCTTCAGCGAGTTCTTCCCATTGTTCTATCGCTTCTAAAGCATCCTTCTCATTCATCATTTCAATTGCATATCCAGCATGAACAATAACGTATTTTCCTACTTCTGGGTTTTGAATTAATGCTATTATCACATTTTGCGTTAGGCCATCAAAATCAACTAAAGCGGAATTACCTTCAATTTTTAAAACTTTCCCTGGTATAGCTAAGCACATAATAACTCTTCAATTAATTAAATTTATTACACTATTGAAAATAAATAGAAATAAATAAAATTAATGATTCTGTGTTAAAAGGCAATTCTCTAATTTTAATTAGAAGGAAACAATATTACACTAAATATAAAATTGTACAATCCTCAAAGGAACTGGTGAAAGTATTAAATGTTTTTAGATAAATGTAAAGTATTTCCTAAGAATAGAATATTGTATATAATTGCAGTCGTAGGGTTTTTAATAATTCTTTTGCTATATTTATTAGTTTTTATACCCATTGAATCGATGGTCTCTACATATGGAATCTTAGATTATGAATTTGCCTGGAATTCCGAACAAGTGGAGACAATATTTGAAGTATGGGACTATGAAGGTATCAACAGTCAGAAAATAGCGATTTATTGGGATTTCTTATTTATCGTTGGTTATGTTTCACTAGCATTTAGCCTTATAGTACTAGTATTACGCAAATCCGAAAACTCAATTCAAACGATTGGGACTTATATTGTTATAACACCATTTTTAACAGGAATTTTCGATATAATTGAGAATGTGAATTTATTAATTATGGATATAACTTTCATTACAAATGGTAATGCATTTATTGCATCATTAAGCGCTACAATAAAATTTGGGTTACTATTCGTCGGAATAATTTATTTCATTGGAGCTTTAATTCATGTACTAATTAATAAAATCAAAAACAGAAATGGATAAGCACTCACTCCAGATCTGAAATTCCATGTTATTATTTTTAATATTTATTCTCTCCTAGAATAAAAATCAATCAGATCATCAAGCCAATTAAAGATTTCTTCTTTTGATAAATTGTCAACGTTATATTTTAGTCTCTCTAATTCTCGTAACAGGTTTTTAACTCCTAAAGGAACGGTTTTTTGGCACAATTCAAATAAAAACTCATTAGTTTTAGACACCAACGTTTTTATTTCTAAATCCATAGGTTCAAACGCAGATTTGCTACTTACTTCATCGACACTCTTATCTAACTCAACAAGATGATTAATTAAATCGAATAAACGTCCAGTTTCATTTCCTTTAAATGATCCATCTACTTGATAGAAAAATCCTTTAAAATCATCAATGGGTATAAGCTCTCTATACCGATTATCTATTTTGATAACAGACTTGACATTTTTATAGATTTTTGATGGTGCCCACGAAAAAAGATCAAAACTTGATTCGATCTTATCGCTATTTATAGTTAATCGAAGCTTATGATCATCCTTGAAATAACCAAAAGGTATTAGGGCAAAGTCAAAAGAATTCATTGGTTGATTGTTTAATATGTAATCAAGGTTTTGAATCTCATGAGTTTGATCAATCGATTGTTTGTAAATATTAAATATTAATTTTCTAGGATGTGGTTTATACATATAAAAAAGTATCCCTTCAAATCCTTGGATATCTAATTCTATTGAAAAATCTATCAGTTTTTCAACAATATTTCTATTATTAAATCTAATATTTAAAAATACATGATAGTAATTCTCAATATGCTGGAAAAACCAAGGAGCTTCCCGATTTAAGTCATATAGAATCATCTTTATAGTATCTCCTCAAATTAAGTAATAAATTCTTATATTCTTAAAACTCCAATGTATTAAAGACTTCTTTGGTATTTAAATTTTAATGTCTAAAAGAAAAAAAAATATGAGGTAGCAAATTAATCTTTGTCGACAAAATTGTTGCCTCTTTTTCTTTTTTCATTTTATTGAATCATCTCCTTACACAGCATTATCGACTTTTATAAATTAGCTTCTCTTCATCTTATAATCTGATGAAAAATTATTACTATTTATAAATGAAATCATTCAAGAATCTCCTTCGTAGTATTACTATTTTTGTCGCCAACCTTGAGCTTGTTATTCACAGAGATTATTTTGCTATCATATAAAAAAAAAAAGAAAATAAAAAAAATAAAAATAATTTAGGGATTTTAACTTAAAGGTTCTCTATAGCTGTATCTCGTCTAGTTCGATGGTTTTTTAAACCAATCTCCTCAGAACTAACACCCATAGCCAACGCTAACAATTCTGTTATATATAATACCGGAATATTATATTCAGTTTCAAATTGCTTTGAAAGATTTCGTTGTTCTCCGTCTAATCGTTGAAAACATGCAGGGCAGTTTACAACTATACAATTTGCGCCAGATTTTTTAATCGAATCAAATTTTTGCTTTAATATCGCATCTCCATGTTCCGGAAATGGACCAGCAACAGCATTTCCACAACATAATGCTAATTCATCATACTCAACTACATTAGCTCCTGAAACAGCAACGATTTCTTTCAAATTTTTTGGACGTAACGGATCATCAGAATCCATCCATTCAACAGGACGCATGTAATGGCAACCAGGATGACAAGCAACCTTTAGATCACCCATTTGCTTCGTAATTGCACTTTTTATCGACCCCAAATTTGACTTTAAAACATCAACAAAATGCTTTACATCAATTGAACCTTTATAAGCTTTTCCAATCTTAGCCAATTCTTTATTGATGGCTTCTTTTTTATGGGAGTCATGTTTCAATTGGTGTTGTACCCCACGAAGTGTGTTAGTACAACCATTACATAGTGAGATTATATCCTTGCCTTCAGCTTCTGCTAAACATAAGTTTCGAGCACCTAAAGCGAGCCAAGCTGTATTATCAAAGCATTTTACTCCAGTAGGATCTGGACAACAAGCAAATGGTGCTTGTGAAGTTTGGACCCCAATTTTATCAAAAACTTTTCTGGAGGCTGCCTCAATAAATGGAATTCTGTTTCCAATAACACATCCTTCAAACATTTTATATTCTGTCATTTTTTTAACCTCCATTATAATTTTTTATCTGCACCTAATGCTTTTAACAAAGTTTGTACTTCATTAACATCTGGTGCAGCTACAGCTGGTAAGCCTAATTGCTCACGTCTTCTCTCGATCGCGGGTTGAGATGGAATCGCTTTTCCATTCTCGAAAACAGTTTTTGCTTGAGCTAAGATATTGTCTGGTGCTAAACCGGCCCCAGTAGTTACGTTTTTTGCTAAAGTAATAATCTCAGTAACCTCAATAGCTTGTGGACAAACGGTATCACAAGTGTCACATACTGTACAACCCCATGGTACTATCGCCGATTTTGTACCGGCAAGAGCCATTACAACATCTTTATATCCTAAAAGAGTCCCTAAGACAATTAATCTAGGATCAAAAACGTTTTCATAAAATGGGTTGGCAACTGCAGCTACAGGACAATTATCTGTACATCTGCTACATTGATAACAGTACTTGATTTTATCAGATCCAATATGTACGTCCATAACAAGTTTCCTAAATTCAAAATCTATACCTAATGGTAATGTCATATTTTATCACGTTTTCTTTTCGAGTTTTTTTTGTTCATTTTTTTTATTTGTTGGTTTTAACCCATGCAAGGGCAGTCATATCCAATCTATAATTTTTATTAGATATTTCATCCTAAACCAACGTGCATCTCACGAGAGTAAATTTCTTTACCACGTTCATCTACTACAGTGATGTGAGCGGCACATGATAGTCAACAGTCAAAACAACGGACTATCATTTCTAAGATATTTACTACCCCTTCTGGAATTTCACTCATTTTTATTTTCACACTCTAAATTTTGATTTAGTTTATTTTATCCATGGATCTGGTAATTTCAATCCTTCTAGCACCTTGTCTTCAAATACCTGTTTGGCAACATGCATTAATGTCTTTTCTATTCCTGCTATATTATGGTTGGTAGCTACTAAGAGGTTTGCTTTTTTACAAATGCCTTGAGCATCAGACCATATATGATATAAAAGTATCCCTCTAGGTGCTTCAGTAAGTCCTACACCATCTCCTTCTCTTGGTTGCACATCCAAAGTCTTACAATCGGGATTAACAATATCATCATCTTGAAGTAGTGTTGCTACGACTTCAATTGACTCAACTAATTCGATTAATCGAGCCCAATGATACGCAAACGTATGATGAGATACATTCCCAATTTTGGCTCTCATTGCTTGTAATGCTTCATCAGCTAAAGGAGTTGCCATTTTATCCGCAGCGTTAATCATTGCTAAAGTATTTGCCCTATATATTCCGTCAGGATATCCTGCGGGTTTATAGTACATGTGAGTCGCATAAGAGTGTTCTGGAATGTGCTCTCCTATGGCTTCTAGATATCTTTGAGGAGCGTAATCAAATTTTTCTCCTGTAGGAGAGACAATTCTAATATCTCCATCATAAATATCATGAACTCCATTTTTAGTCATACCCGCATAATATGTTGGAACAACACCAACATTAGCTACAACATCCCAGTAATCTTCTACAACCTTTAATCCAATTTCAACAGTTTTCTTTGTCCATTCAACTTGATCTGCAATTTGTTTTAAAAACAAATCTCTTGCACTTTCATCCATTGGTTTCTTCATACCACCAACAATAGCCGAAATTGGATGTACAGATTTTCCACCAATTTCCTGGCATAGTTTTTGACCAAAATCCATCATTTTTAATGCCATTGCACCTACATCTGGCATTTGATTAATAACATGGACGACATTTCTTAATGCAGGATCAGCCATAGGTCCTAATAAGAAATCAGGGGCTGCAAGTGCATAAAAATGTAATGCATGTGATGAATATTGTTTGGCGTTCTGTAATAGTTGTCGCAATTTATATGCCGCAGGAGGAATCTGTACGCCCCATGCATCTTCTACAGCTTTAGTTGGCGTCAGATGATGAGGAATTGGACATATACCACAAATTCTAGGTGTTATTCTTGGGATATGCTCGCAATATCGTCCTTCAAGGAATTTTTCAAAAAATCTTGTTGAAGTGATATTAAATTGAACATCTTGTACTTTCCCATCATCCCCTAAAACTATTCTCAAACCACCATGCCCCTCTAATCGAGTGACTGGATCTACTACTATCTCTTTTACCATTTTTTTATACGCCTCCTTTTCTTGATGCTAATGTGAATTTTTCAAAAGTACCAATGGGATCTTTTATTTGAGCAAGTAGATCATTCTTCGATAAGCTCACATTAAATTGTTTTAGCACTGTATCTGCAAATCTCTCTGCTTGATTAACACCCCACTTTGTCTGGCCAAAACAGCCAGAACACGGAGCATTAACCTTTATACACATACCACCGCAGCCAGCTTTAGTAACAGGACCCATACAGATATAACCTTGTTCGATAAGACAATCATTCATATTAGGTAGTCCTTCATAATCCCTTTTAACTCTTGTCATCGTAGATTTACTTCCTATGATTCTAGGACATGTATCGCAGACATTTGAAATATCAATGAAGTCCTTGTTATCTCTCAAGAAAGCCATTAAATTCCCAGCAATTTCCTCTGTTGATGGAGGCAAATTTGCTAAAGGAGTACTAGGACTTCCAGATTTCTTGACTTGTTTTAATATATCTCCAGCTAAATCAAATCCTGCCATCAGCGGAATATTTAAAAATAGAGTCAAGAACTCATATAAATTCTTTTTATCTCCTGAACTAATTGATGCAAGATTTTTCGACATACTGTTTAATTTATCTGCTCTTGAATCTACTGTCGCTGCTGGACCAAAGCAACCAACACAAGGGTTTCCATTACTAGTACATTTTAAACTACATCCTATACTAGTAATTGATCCAAAACAGAGTTTTCCTTTATCTAATAAACAATCATTTTTAATACTGCAATCATTACAAAATGATAGATCATTCATAGGGAAAGGTTTTTGTCCTAACAGAAATGCTACTGCGGAGACTATACCTTCTGGTTTTGGAGGACATCCTGAAATATAAGCATCTACTTTTACTACTTCATCAACATTTACAATTTTTTCTTTAAAACCAGGCATATGTTGAGTTGGTTCACCACCACTTCCATCAGCTATACTTTCTACTTCAGAGAATTTTCTTCTTACTAAGTCATCTTTATTCCATTGGTTAGCAAGTCCATGGACATTTCCATAACAGGAACAAGTACCGAATGCAATAATGAGAAGACATTTTTGCCTCATTAATTCAACATTTTCATGATCTTCTTTAGTCCTTATAGATCCTTCAACAAATCCAACTAAAATCGAACCATCTTCTCTCGCCTTCAATGAATCATGCTTGAAATCTACTACAGCTGGCCAATATACAATTTCCAATGCTGGGAGAACTGGCAACAAGCCCAAATGAGTATTTAATAGGGATTGGTGACAGCCCCAACAGTCACTAAGTTGCATAAAAGCTACTTTCACTGCCATTTTTTCATCAATATTTTGTTTTTTTTTAAGTTCTAATTAAATTTTCAATTCTTTTTATATATAAAGAATTAATCTACAAGTTTATGCTGTCAGTTTTATATTTAAATATATCGCTTATCGATTAATTTAAACCACATGAATGGTTTCAGTTCTAAATTGCCACAATTTTATTTACCAAAGTCCAAACTTGTAAATATTTTTCAATTAATATTATTCTTTTCAGTATTTTCAACAAGAAAGTGATCAAATACAGCAGTCCCAATGTGTTTTAGGTTACTTTATTAGACTATCTTCAAAGATGATAATTAAGATTTTTTTTAAATATATAGACTCATTTATTTTTCGAGGATACATGAAAATAATAATTTTCAGCTAATAGATGAAAATTTATTCTTAATTTAATTATAGAAGGATTAAAATAACCAAGTTAATTGGGATTTACAGATTTCTTTATTTTTCTAAATAGATGACGAAATCCCATAACAGGGTGGGTATAAATCATACGAGGTCCAGCATAACGCATAACTTTTTGAATCTTCTCTCTCGCATCTGGTTTATAACAATGGATAGGACACTTCTCACAAGTAGGTTTATTTTCACCATAACTGCAATTTTTTAGTTTTTCTTCAGCGTATTCAAACAACTCTGAACAATCTTGGCATAATTTGTAATTAGAATCATGAATATTTTTGCAATACATGTAAATCATCGTTCTTATTGTTTTTTTCTCTTTATTTAAAGGTGTTTTGGGAGAATTCATGCTTTTTTCATTCCGTTAAAACTATTTGTTCTTTTTAATTAATTACAATATTAATCTCAATTGGATTTAATGTTTATAATACATAAAGTTTAAAATTTAATTTATATGAAATCACTAAAAATAAGATTAAATATTTGATAAATAATACTAAAGATTACAAATTTAGAGTCGATGTAAATATAAATAATCAAAAATCACGAACAATTGGAAAAGGTCATTATTTTTTAGTATTATCGTTAACATTCATAGTCAATTTTGACAGTACAGTGGCAATTCCTATTATCTCGAACTACGCAATTAGTTTGGGGGCATCAGTTATATTTGCTTCTTTTATTGTTGGTGCTTATTCAATGGTTCACATACC
>JAGXNR010000057.1 GCA_019894875.1 Promethearchaeota archaeon
CCATATATTCTTTATGAATTTTGATTATAAAAAAGTTTGTAAAAAGTGTTCTTGGAAAAATTTATTAATGAATATAATCTCAAAATTCTTACAAATTCGGAAAAATAGAAATTTCAAAAAAAGAAGGAAGCTTGTCTTTAGACCACCCTTTAGTTATGATCATACTTTTAAAATTATGCTATTGGGTGAACCTGAAGTAGGGAAAACGGCGTTAGCAGAGAAATTTTGTTTTGATATTTTTAATCCCTCAGAAAGATTAACCATTGGGGTGGGATTTTATGTTAAAACAATTGAATTACATGGAAAGAAAATTAAATTTCAAATTTGGGATGTAAGAGGAGATGAAAGATTTAAATTCCTCAGGCCAGCTTATTGTTATGGAGCGAATGCTGCAATGATCATTATTGATATTACAAACTCTAAATCTCTAAACCAAATCTCAGAACTGACTAAAATTGTCAGAGAAAAGGGGAATGATGTCCCAATTATGTTGATTGGTAGTAAATTAGATTTAGAAGAATTTCGTGAATTACATAAAGAAGAAGGAATAAAAATCGCTAAAAAATTTAACCTTTCTGGTTATAGTGAAATCTCGACCAAAACAGGTCAGAATGTAGAAAAGTCATTTGAAGTTTTAGCAGAATTTCTAATAAACCAATGAATTGGAAAACAAATTCATTAACATCCAAAAAAATTACTATATTCTTTTTGAATAATATACTGTACCTTAATTTTTGCTAATATTCAATTCGATAAAGTATAAAAACGTGTCTTCCCTTCTTAACAGTGAATTATGAACCAAAAAAGGTTGAAAGTAATTGTTTACTCGGATTACATCTGTCCTTTCTGTTATATTGGATATCATAGAATAACTCACCTTAAAGAGAAGTATAATCTTGATGTAGAATGGGAGGGCTTTGAGCTTCATCCTGAGACACCCAAAGAAGGATTTAAGATGGAAAGTATATCATTTCCGCGTGATTACTTAGAAATGGTTATGGCAAATGTAAAACGGTTGGCAGATGAGGATGGACTTACCTTAAAGTTTACCAAAACGTTACCGAATTCACAAATTTCCTTATACGTTTCTGAATTTGCGAGAACAAAAGGAAAATTTGACGAATTTCACAAATTAGTATTTGAGGCTTATTGGATAGAAGGAAAAGATATTGGAGATCTTTCTCTACTGATAGAACTTGCAGAATCAGTCGGATTGAATAAGGAAGGGTTAATAGCTTATATAAAAAGTGATGAACCCGTCAATCGGTTGAGGAAAAATATGTTTGAATTAGGAAGGCGCGGGATTAATGGGGTACCAACTTTTTTAATTGGTAACCAATTCGTGATTGGCGTTCAACCTTATGAAGTTTTTGAAAATGTCATCAATAATGAATTAAGTAAGTAAAATTCTTCTTTAAACTGATTGGATGCATTTTTAAATCAGAGCAGATAAAAGAACTTAATATTATTTTTACATTTTTATATGAAAAAACTTTATTGAAATCTAATTTTTAATGGAGGTAGATAATTTTGGGTAAAGGTGGCACAATATTAGGGTTAATAGGGCTTATTTTGGGAGCGGGAGGCATAGGATTAGGGGGCTTTGCTTGGTTATCTGTATCAACTTTGGAAAACCAAATAGTGAATATTGGTGAGCAAACTACGTGGTATAAAGAGAATGAGACCACTTTCCAATGTAATCCCCCTAACACATAGCTTACATTTTCAGGTCTGATTATAGAATTTGAACTAGGCGCTAATGAATCAGTTTATCTTAGTTTTATGGCTTGGGCACACACAGAACAGATTGTGGGGTGGTCTAAAATTTGGCTTTATTTCGGTATAGATGGAATTCTTGATATGGATCAGCATGCTGAAGTAGGAACCTATAATGGAGATGAAACTGTTAATTTCATGATACCTTTGCAAGATGTAAGGGACGATTTATCAACCGGGATTCACACGGTTACTATTGATATATATGGAACTTCATCGGCTAATTATATTTCCCATAGTTCATTATTCGTTCAAAAAATAATTACTTGAATTTATAAATTTCAATTTTTTATTCTTGAATTATTATATTTATTACTTTTTTTCATCATTCGGTAAGAGATTATCATCCAATTGGTGGTGATCTATTAGATATTAATCCATTACTCCTATATTAACAATATGCAGTATAAAAGAGAATAACTTTAATGATATGAAGATTCATTAAAAAGGTTTAAATACTAGTATATGTATATGATATAATTGATAACATACTATTAATTTAATTATATTTAGTAAAAGATAATATGGAGGATGTTAAAATGACCCCAGACAATTATGATCGAAATCGGAATTCTCGTTTTGATGGTGAATGGGACGATTATGACGACTTAAATATCCCTTATGACGAGGAAGATGACTGGCATAAAGAAGAAGAATATGATATGTGGGATGATGAGGAAGAAGACGAAGATTAATATAACGATTATTCGATAGAAATCAAATTGTGATATGAAATGCCAAAATCTGGTTGTTCTTTTTCATACTTTTTCTATTTTATTCTAAACTACATTTTGCTTATTTTTCTCAAATGAGATTATTATCACAAAAATGTAAAAGATTAAATACACAATTTATCTTATTTATTTTTTAATATTAGAAATTTATCGCAATCCAAGAGTGAAAAAGATTGAAAAAGAAAATAAAAATAAAACTAATTTTATTGATATTCATTGCTATCTTTCTAAATTCCTTTTCAATTGCAACTCGAACCGTGGCACAAGCTGAAAGCATAACAATTGGGAACAGAGGATGTAGTAGTTGTAATCAAGAACAAAATTCTTATTATGTAGAATGAACTTGGTCAGGAGATATTCCTTTTGTATCAATCCATTATTATAATATATCTACGACAACTATAGAATATACTATTACAAGTATGACTGCAAATAATGGTTCTTATGAATGGCATCTACCTTCCTCTCATTCCCTTAATGGAACTTATTACTTAGTGGTTTCTGATTATTCTAATAACAATATAAATGACTCAGTTACAACAGAAATATTACCAATATGGGGTATAACTCCAGATATACCGGGATATTCAACTATATTAATTGGATTAATGATTGGATTAATGATTGGAATAATAGCAATACCTTTAATTATAAAATCAAGAAAGAGATAACAAATTTTATCTCGTTTTTATTATTTTTTTTCACGCCATTTGGCTTATTTTTCCGAAATAATTTTTAATCACTCATTTGATATGCATCTTTTAATGAATGTACAATGTTCCAGACTTTATTGAATCTCTCCTCATCTACATTGGGTTTCTTTATCATTTGGATGCAATAATCCATTTGTTTGGCGTTAATACTAGATTTGTTATAGAGATTCAGAGAATATGTTGAGAAATCTCGTACAAGAAAATCGAAAATTTGATCTAAAGTATCATCATCTATATTATAAATGGGGGCATTTTCGATAATAAGGTGAGCATAAACTATAAGAGAAAAAATTTGACCAATTCCAGAAAGCATAAAGTCCATATCATTTTGTTGTTCTACACTTGGCATTGCTTTAGTGCCAAATTCGTTGAATATTTTAATTTGTTCCACGAAAATTTGAACATTTGGTAAGTCATACTTTTCAAATGCGGGTTTCCAATCATGAAGACGAACACGCCCTAATCCTTGAGTTGGGCCTTGATTGAAAAGAAATGCATCGTTCCCAGCTTGATCTTGACGTGGAACTTCCTCGTAGTTTTTATGATTCATGAAGAAACTTAGCATGAATTTTAAAATTAAAGCAATGTTAACATGAACAGTTCCTTCAAGTTTTGGTAAAGCACGAATATCTCTTGCAGCACTTTCAAAGTACATGTTTTTTTCGAAACCCTTCGCAGCTATTACATCCCATAAGAGATTAATAACTTCTTCCCCTTGAGTTGTAGTTTTCATTTTCATCACAGGAGCATAAAGCAGGTATCGACGGTCTTCTTTAGACGCTATTCGCATATAATCAGCGGTCCTTAATCCGAATAGTTTCATTGCCACTAAACGTGTGTAAGCATCCACGAAGCTCTGTTTCACGTGTTGAAAATCAGTAACAAACATATTATACAATCTACGGTGAGCGGCATGATGAATGGATTCATAGAATGCATGAGTACAAATTCCAATTGAAGCCCATCCCAAATTATATTTTCCGACATTCACGGTATTTAATGCGGCATTCCAAGCGTTTTCACCTTTGGAAAGGATCTCATCTTCTGTGATAGGATAATCATGTAGGGCAAAATGAGCAACAAAATTCTGACTATCAACTACATTTTTTATTAATTCATAATTTTTGTGTTTATAATTCGCTACAAAAAATACATATTGATCCTTATTTTTCATGTCATATGGGGGAATGGTTCCATCTATGTCAGCAAGTTTCCCAAAATTAGAAACCATCTCCGCCTCATTACCGTTACCAATGTAATATTTCTCTCCGTTAGCCCGATATGTTTCATCTTCTTGTAATGTAAGTGACATCTCAGTTGCATAAATATCTGCACCATGAGCTTTTTCTGAAAGTCCAAATGCAAAGATAGCACCTTCGTTAAGAATTTTAGCAGCTTTTTTTTTAATTTCTTCATTACTACTCATCCAAATCGGTCCAAGTCCTAGAATGGAGACTTGCCATGTATACCAATACCCTAGGCCATAAAATCCAAGAATTTCATTAAATTCACAAATTCGCCAGGTGTCCCACCGATAATTTTCATTTTTACCATAAGGTTCCGGTGTTAAAAGTTGAGCAAAAATCTTGTTTTGCTTCTGAAATTCAAGGAAATCAGAATACCAAACTCTTTTCCTGTCATCTTCTTTTATTTTTACTTTCCCTTTCTTTTCGAAGAATTCGATGGTTTTTAACATAATATTTCTCGAATTTTCATCAGGATAATAACGGTTGTGCTCTTTAGGATTTAGTAAAATCATCATGAAATAACCTATTGATCTATAAAATCTTAGTTACTTTTTGTAATTTTAGATAAACTTTAAAAATTTAGGAAAAAACTTAAAAACTACATGTAAAAATAAGAAATTATAAAGGATAGACCATTCAATCCAAATAAGACAAGGAAAAAAAAAGAACAATGCCTGTATGCGAAAACTGTGGAAAGGAAATAGTAAGTACTAAGTGGAACAAGGAACATCACCATATCAATATAGCTCAAAAACCAGAAAAGCGATTTTTCTGTTCCCGTCAATGTAAAGTAAAGTGGATTTTTAATCTAAGTACGTCATGATTTCAATATATTGATAAGTGCTTGTAAAATAACGAAATATATTGGAGTAGACATTTTATGAAAACTACAATCTATTTTTTTACAGGAACGGGTAATTCATTAAATATCGCAAAAAGTATTTCTAAAAAATTCGAGAACTGTGAGCTTGTACCCATAGCTAAGGTATGGCAAGTAAAAAACCTAACAGCAGAAAGTGAAAAAGTAGGCTTTATTTTTCCTCTATATTATTCCGGTTTACCGAAAATAGTTTATGATTTTGTGAAAAATATTAATATAAATAAATCTGAATATTTTTTTGCGGTTGTTATAAGTGGGGGAGGTACATCTGAGTTACCTTTCCAACAAATAGGAAGGATTTTAAATTCAAAGGAAAAAGGTTTAAATGCTGGATTTTTAATTTCAATGCCGAGTAATTATATTATTAGTTATGATATTCACTCTGAAGAGCAGCAAAAGATTTTTTTTGAAAAAGCATCTGAACAAGTTGCAGTCATCTCTGAAATGGTTAAGAATAAAGGAAATAACTTTGATCAAGAGATTCTTGAAAAGAATCTAAGTCGAACTGACAGATTTAATACGAAATTTAGAGATAATGTTAATGAAAGTGATAAATCGTTTTTTGCCGACGAAAATTGTAATAATTGTGGTATTTGTGAAGAAATTTGTCCAGTCAATAATATAATCTTAGTAGAAGGTAAACCTCAATGGCAACATAAATGTCAACAATGTTTAGCTTGTATCAATTATTGTCCTGAGAAATCTATTCAATTCGGAAGCCAAACGAAAAGAACTGGTAGGTATCACCATCCTGAAATTAGTCTTCAAGATATAAAGACACAGAAAAAATGATTTGAACAAGTAAAATCTGGGGATTTTTATGATTGAGAAATTTTTTTTAAACTCTGAGGATTATTTAAGAGAAATTTATGACTGATAAAGCCTTAAAAGATTAATTCAAGTCCAGCTGATTCTAAGTGTAATAATTATTGTTCGAATACTGTTTATATATAATATTCTTTCCATGTTTTATGTGAAAATGTTAAAATAGTTTTGATTTTCATAAAATTTTATAACCAATAAATAATAAGATTTATAGTAATTAAGGAGGTTGCAGATTTGCAAACTGATGCTAAGCTTGAGAATGGTAATGAGTGGTGGGAAAAACCGGGTCTAGGTGTTATGTATCAAATCGAAGCAAGACCAGGATGGATTTGGAATAGAAATTACGACAAATTCAATTCCTCTATGAAGGATCAGGAGGGTAACTTCGAATTTAATGGGCCTTTTTGTAAGATGAAAAAGTGGGTTGGATTTTCACAAAGTATTGGTATAGATTATCATGTTTTTGAAGTAAAATGGCATGATGGAATATGTTATTTTGATACTAAATATACAAATTGGAAGACCCCCATCGATTATTGTAAAGTTTTCTCTGAAGAAAGCAAAAAGAACGGAATTCCCTTCATGTTTTACTACTCAAGTATTTTTGATCATAATCCCCAATTTGATGATATTCAACCGTTAAGAAGTATCACACCCTCTTTTATTGCTAGGCATCACGAAAACAAAGAAGAAATCGCAAAGTATTCTAAAAGTATCGCAAACCTGATAAAAAATATGTCAGAAGCAAACCGAAAAAATAGGAACATTCCTTCTGCTATTGAATTTTTTGATGATGTAGAATATCATGATTTCACTTATAATCCTCAGAAATATGAAAAGTACCTATTACAACAAATAAGAGAGTTAATTGATAATTATAAACCAGATGGAATGTGGATGGATTGGTATTGGGGAAACGAAGAAGCCTCAACATTTCTTGTTATGGATCTTATGGAGAAGAACTATCCTGATGTCATTCTTACTTATAATGCAAGTATCGAAAGAGTTCCTAGATATATTCATTATTTATCTGGCGAAGCTCATGATGTTAATACAGCTTGGAGAGCAGGAAATAACCATAGAAACAAGAAAAAACCATGGGAACTCTGTGGCCCAGCAGCTTATGCATGGGATGTTCCAATAGCAAGATCTGATCCTTATGAAATCTTCAGAATCGCTGTTATCATCATGGCTAATGGGGGAAAATTTTGTTTCGGGTTACCATCTCAGATGGATGGGGAATTATATCCTGAACCTGCAAAAAATTTAGAATTATTTGGGGAATGGTATAAAATACGGAAGGATTTATTTACAGAGTCAATTCCAATGAGATATGAGGGTGAAGAAATCCCCGGAGTTATAGTAAAAGACACTAACTTTGGCGCAATTGGTTCAACCAATAATAATAACAATTTAATTCATTTAGTTAATTTTGAAGGAGTACAGAAAGATATCGTAGTAAGTTATGACCAAATTCATTGGGGAAATATAGAAAAAATTCTTTTAGAGCCAAGTAAAAAGCAATTAGAGTTGATAAACCAAGATAAAAGAACGCTGGTCACAATTAATAAAGCAGATCTTGATGTGGTTGATACAATATTAAGAATAATTAAGTAATTCTAATAACGAAAAAAAAAATTAGATCTGAATTAAAGCTATTATTTGATAGACGGAAAAACACTTCATAACCCCAAAATTAAATGTACAAAATCTATTATCTATTAAGTGAAAATAACAAAAAACAAATGATAGTGTAATAATTTAAATGATTAAATCGATTCTTGTTTGTGATTCAACGGGATATCCATTCTATTCTAAGATATTAGATCCAAGTTTGGGTGAAATAAATCCCACAATCTTTAGCGGATTAATCTCTGCTATAGGAATTATAGGTAAACAAATATTTAAAGAGGAGATTGCTACAATCTCTTATGGGGAAAATCATGAAATAACGATTATAACGAAAGAGTTGCTTGGGGAAAAGAAGTCTATTTATTTTGTATTTTTGATTGAAGGAGATCCAGATCTACCATTAATGAAAAAGCTTAGTACTAATATTTTCATTGAAACCAAACATGTGTTAAAAGATCCTTCAGCAGCCAAGTTGGATATCAAGGAAAAAGTAGATAGAATAATTAGCAATTCATTATAATATTTCAAAAAACTAAATCTCTTTTATTATTCAATCAATTCCCTCATGAAATGCTAAAGTAGTCAAAAAGAAGGGGATTTTTTAGATATTTTATTTTTTATACGAAAATCCTTGAAATATGATAAGTAATGAAAATTAAATCTTAGAGAATTAAATAATTTGTAATCCACAGACTTTAATTCAGAGAAAAGGTTAGTATTCTGGTTAGTAAAACAAGATTTAGATAAAACAATAAATTGGGTTGATTTTGAAATTACACATTACATAATTATTGGTGGAGGTCCAGCAGGAGCTACTGCTGCTTTGGAATTAAGGGGATTAGATCCAAAAGGAGAGGTATTAATAATCTCCAATGAAAATTATCAATTTTATAAAAGAAGTAAAATTTTAAGTTTTGTCTCAGCAAATTGTTCTGAAGATGATCTTTTTTTAAAGGGAAAAACATTTTATGATGATCACAATATAAACTTTATTCATGGACATGTTGAAAGAGTTTTGCCTAACAGCAAGCAAGTTTTGTTGAAAGATGGTAAAAAATATAGTTACGATTTTCTTTTAATTGCGTCTGGAGGAAATCCTTTGGTATTACCATGGAAAGGTGTAGATTTAAAGGGAGTTTCTACTCTTTATAGCCTTGATGATGCTAAAAGAATTGCTGAACAGGCAAAGGATGCCGAAAATGTAGTTGTTATAGGGGGCGGTTCTATTGCCATGAAAGTAATTCAAAATTTTAGGAAAATGGACTTAAATATCACGATTGTAGAAAAAGCATCTCATTTATGGCCTATTGGTTTTGATAGAAAAATAGCTCGGATTGTTGAGAAGAGAATTAAAGAAAATGGTATTCAAATATATTTGAATGAAGAAGTGGTTGAATTTCGGGGGGATAATGAAAAGTTAACTCATGTAATTTTAAAGAGCGGACGTGAGATTAACGCTGATTTAGCTATCATTACAATTGGAACAAAACCCAATGTTGAATTTCTTAATGATACTGATGTTAAAGTTGACCAAGGAGTAATTGTAGATAGTAATCTGAGAACGACTATTCCTACTATATTCGCAGCAGGAGATGTTGCTCAAATTTATGATCCACTCTATAATATCCCAATGCTTCACGCCACTTGGGGAAATGCGAAAAAACAAGGTAGAATTGCCGCCATAAACATGACTGGAGGTAAATTGAAGTATAAGGGTGCTATTTCCATTCAAAGCATAAAAATTTTTGGATTCAAAGCCATTGCAGTAGGTATTACTCACTCCAAGAAAAATTTTGATGAAATATCATGGATTTCATTTGAAAAAGAGCAATGTAGGAAATTTGTATTAAGAAAAAATAAGCTTATTGGTGCAATAGTATTAGGAAAGGATATAAATAAGAAAATTCTAAAACCTTTGCTTAAAAATGCGGTTTCGAAACAATTAGAGATAGATCATATTAGCAACTTTTTTATAGAAGAAAAACTTGATTTTGAATCTTTATTTAACGAAATATAATTTTTGAATTATTCATATTTCACCCTAAGGATCATCACCTAAGTCTTTATCTTTCTCAAATACCTTCTTGAATGTAATAGACAATAATCTAATCTCATTTTTTATTCAAACTATCACCATTTGTCATAATTAGGCTCTCTTTTTTCGAGTGTAGCAAAAAACCCTTCAAGAACATCATCGGCATTAATACAAATGACCTGAGTCCTATTTTCCAATTTAATTGCAGATTCGAGTGAGGGTGCATCGACATTCATATTTAAAGCATCTTTTGTAAACCTTACACCTATCGGGCTTTTATTTAATATCTGTTTTGCGATATTAAGCGCTTCATTAAGAATTTCTTTATCAGGCACGATTTTGGACACTAAGCCTATTTTATCAGCTTCTTTAGCATCCATAATCCTTCCCGTATACATAAATTCTGCTGCCCTTGAAAACCCTATCAGCCTAGGTAACCAATAAGAACTTCCACAATCTGCCCCAGAAAGACCAATTTTAATGTAGGCATTACAAAATTCAGCGCTTTCTCCAGCAATTCTAATATCGGATGCCAAAGCGAGAGAAAGTCCACCTCCGTATGCCGATCCCCTTATTGCTGCTATAATTGGTTGAGGAATTCTCCTAAGTTGTACCATTAACTGAGATATTACCTTCTGGACTATTGTGGCTCTTTTAATTTTGTCGGTTAAATGAAGGTATTTGAATTTCTGAATATTTTCAGGTACTTTTTCATTGAATATCACTTGCCCTTCTTTTAAATCCAGTCCGGAACAGAACGTACGACCTTCTCCAGTTAAAATTACAACTCGAATATTAAGGTTATTTTCTAATTTATTGAGATAATCTTGCAAATCGTCGACAAACTGGAAGTTGATTGCATTTAACCTATATGGCCTGTTAAAAGTTATAATGGAAATACCATCTTCCCGTTCTTGAACTTTTAATGTTTCGTATTCTACCATATTCCACCTCTTTAATTTTATAGTTTTGATTTTTATTTTTTAAATTAGATTCATAAATAGCTTGTAATAATAAATAGCTCATAAGTTTTCTGTTATGTGCAAATAATGCATGGAAAATTAAAATTGGACAGTATTTAGGAGATTTTTAATTCTCTAATCTCAAATAACTTATGATATAAATTAGAATTTCTATTCAATTTATAATATTTAAAAAGAGGTTGTCTTTTAGGTTTACAGATGTTTCTGAAGATTTGAAAGCTTTTTTTCCAATTTCTTGATTCGGGATTCAGTTTCCTCGAGATTACTATCTTTTTTTAATATTGCTAAACATTCTTTGTAGTTATTAATAGCTCTAATATAATCCTTTTTCTTTTCAGCTTTTTCCCCAATTTTAAGAGCATATTCAAATTCTAATTCTTTATTCTTTTTATCAAGTTCTAAGATCAAAAATGAGATCTTCCCAATTTCATCTTTTATATCAAAACCAGTGGCTAAATATAATGCTTTTTCATACTCTTTTAATGCTTCTTTATAAGCGAAGCCTTTTTCAGCAGCTTCAGCCTTTTTAATGAAGGAATTTAACGACATAGTAACTTCCTCTTCGCTCATAAATTTTGCTTTCTCTTTTAAGTCATTTATATCATCTTCATTTGCAATAATAGAAGAAATTAACTCATTGTTAGCTATCCTTGCTGCTTGCGTCTCTTGAAAATTACTGATCTTGTCTTCAGTTTTCTCAATAGTGGTAGGAATGATAACGTTCTTATCGATAAGCTGATGGATTTCATAAAGTATCCTATTAGAATCAATATTGACTATTTTTTGTACTTCATCAACTAAATTGATGATAAAAAAGAACTGCTTTGAAGCTAATAATAATTTAGCAAAATCTACTATTGCTTTTTGAATAAAATTCTTCTCTATTGATTCCATGACGTTTGGTAACAAAGTATGAGCTAAGATCATTGGAAAAACTAATTTTATGTTGAATATATCCATTATAAAGTCAATTGTCTTATCAAAATCAAGCAATCCTGTTTTGATAAGTGATCTAATTTTATCAAGGTATCTTGCTTCATATTCAACTACAAACTCAGAAACTAATATTTTCAAACTATCTGAGGCATTTTGATCTAATACCAAACAAATTCGAAGAAATTCTCCACTTTTTAGTAAAAGACTGAAATTGTGATACTGGAATTCATAAAATTGAAAATTAGGTTCATTGTTTATGAAATTATCTTGAACATTACCTGATTCTGAAAATGTTATATTTGCTTGTATAAATCCTGTTAATAATCCTACATCTACCCCTGCTCCAGACACGGGGTAATCTATAACAGGTAAGCCAGATTCTTTAGCCATCATTAATATGTGTTTTATATTTAAGACATTTAAGAATTTCTGCCATATTATATCTTGAAACATTTGTACACGTTTTTTTTCAGAATCAATTATCGTAATTCTTATGTTCTGTTTAGTGTCAAGACTATATTTTTCAAGTTGAGTCATTACACAGCTAATACAAGAATCAGGGTAATTTTTACAAGCTGTTTTATCTAAACCACAATCAAACCCAACACGGCTTATCTGAAAATATACCATTTAAATTCCCTTCTTTTTCTATTGATACTTTATTATTAGAGTACATCATAATAAAATTATAGATAAATCAAAATGGTATTGCTTGTGGAACAAAATATAGTTAAATTATAGATTAATATATTTACAATTTATAATTTACAGTTTGTTTTGCTTATTACTTAATTTGAAAAATATAAGACTATATATTCATTACATTTTCTTTAGTTCTTTCCTGATTTTATTAAAACCCATTCCAAGTTTCATACCCGAAAATCCCCTAAAAGATTTTCCATTATTATTACAGGAGGGTAATGCGTACGGAATAACTTTACTACAACTTTCTTCAATATCTGTCATTACATACTTCTTAATCAACTCAAATTCACGATCGTAAGTCTCTTTGTCTTTCCAAGCTTCTAAAACTTGTGCATTTGTGGCTAAATTTGTATTTATCATCCCTGGATTGAATATATTTATTTTAATATCATTCTTATTGTTTTCAAGTTCCTTGGCTAAGCAATTGGAAAAGGCAAGTACACCTCCTTTAGATGCAGAGTAGATGGTCATATGTTCGATAGGTCTCCCCGCACCACCTCCAGAAAGGGTTATTATCCTTCCATATCCCTGCTTGATCATCTGTGGAAGTACTGCGGAAATGGTATTAATGATTCCAATTAAGTTTATCCCAATGACAGTCTTAGCATCAGCATTTGCTTTTTCCAACGAAATAAATTCAAAAGGGCCATAAGTTAAGTTTACCCCAGCATTCGCAACTAATATACGAATAGAACCAAAAGTTTCAATGGTTTTATCTACGCATGATTTAATGCCATTAGGATCAGAAACATCGCAAGGCATACCTATAACTGAATCTCCAAATTCTTTTTTGAATTCATCAAGTGTGGCTTTAACACTATCTTCTTTACGAGAACAAATAGCTACTTTACATCCTTCTCGAAGAAAGAGTTCAGCTATTTTCTTTCCTATTCCACTAGTTGAACCTGTTATAAGAGCAGTTTCATTTTGCATTCTCAAATTAATGTCACTTCATAGTTTTGTATTTTTCTCAAATAAATTAACTTTTTTAAATTATTAATATATTTACACTAAATTATTCAAAAAACATAAAATTAATGAAAAAAAATGACAAAAAATAAAATTCCTCCCGGTCCTTATTTATTTCCTACACCTACTGTGCTTATTGGAGCAAATGTAAAGGGTAAGGCTAATTTTAATGCAATTGGTTGGGTGAGTGGCCTTGAGTTTGGTCCTCCTTTGATTTCAATATCTTCTAATCAACAACATCATAATAATGTTGGAATAAAAGAAAATCAGACTTTTAGTGTTAACACCCCCTCAGCAGAGATGGTTGAAATTACTGATTATTGTGGAATAAAATCAGGGAGAAGGGAGGATAAGTCTGAGATTTTTGATGTCTTCTATGGTGATTTAAAAACAGCGCCAATGATTAAAGAAGCCCCATTAAACTTGGAATGCAAAGTAATTCATACAGTTGATACTTCTGAAATTGCTAATGCTAAGAATGGTCATGATATCTTCATCGGGGAGGTAGTTCAAGCCTATGCTGAAGAGAGATATTTAACAAATGGAACTCCAGATATGGAAAAAATAAAACCATTAGTACTATCAGGATCAAGAGGGAGAAGTAGATATTATGAAATTGGTGAAGAAATCGGAGTAGCATGGAGCATAGGAAATAATTATAAGAAGAAATAGAATATTTCTTAAATCTACACTTAGTCCTCTAAAGAAGAATCAATTTTAAGAGCTAACTATTAATATAACTACTTTTTTTTACATTAAAATACCTATCATTAATTTCTATTAAAGATAATATTAAGAGATTTTATTACATTTTTGTATAATAGGAATCTAATTTGATAGCATCTTTATTTCGTTTTTTTCTCCCGACAATTTTGAAATGAAAAAGATTTATTAAGGCAAGATCTCATTAAAATATTAGGTAAGGCGTTTTTAATAACAGGGGATATTATTAGCCTGTTTTACCTTCAAATTTGAAGCTAGCAATAATCACATATACGATACCGGAATTTGAGAGAAAGCTATGAGATTAAAATCATTCAAAAATTCCTTTTTAGATTTATCTATATTACTAATAGTTCTGTGTTTTGCAGCTGGGTTTATATATAATCCGTTTAACGATAAATTGCTTAAAAGTCAAGATGATACTTTTAACAATATTTTTGGACCAGAAACATCGGTCATTCAGCCTAATGGGAAACCCTTAACAGTTTATCAATATGCAAATATATCAAATAGTTATTCTGATTCAGATTTACCTTTAAATGTAAGCTTTACATTAGCTCAAGATTGGACTTCAAAAAACATTACTATTTATTACGATGGTGTCTCTCAAAAGAAAGATCGGGTTGTTAATGGTGATTTTGATTCCGATATTAGTGAATGGACATATATAAGTAATGCACCTGAAGAGTATGTAAATAGAGGATGGGATGCGAGTGGAAATCCAGATGGTTCAATGGTAATTAAAACTAGTACTGGTCAGAAATTAGAGGGAGAATACGGTTATTTCGAGCAAACTATTTCAATTCCTGAAGGATTAGGTAAGAAAGACGCAAGCTTTACCTTTGATTATTTTTATAATAATGGTTTTTTAAATTTTTACAATGTTAACGTTTATATGGCAATTATAGTTGGGGATGTTGAAAAAAACAAAACAATTGATTTACAATATATATCAAGGCTTTATTGGGATTCTCTAAGCATGGAATATAACCCCTCGGATTTTGGTCAAGAGCTACCGGGGAATCTTTCTTTTAGAATAGGATTTTATACAAGTGATGATACTTCAGTTTCAAATTGGGGAGATTTTCAGATTGATAATGTTGAATTCACTCTTTGGACTGAACCAAGTCAAGAGGGATTAATTAGAGCATATGATAATGAATTTAATCAAAATCATACTTACTATAATACTACATATGGAAAGGGATACTCATTTTTGGATAGTGAGAGAATCCGGAGCCCCAGTGATGATGTAATCATTTCTTTATACCAAAATATTTCGGATGTTCTTGATTTTTCCGTAGATAATATTTACATTCTCTCAACATCTGTGAAAGTATTAAACTCTACATTCTCCGGTTCGGATGGGTGTTTTTATACATTAGGAGAGCAAATAGAGTGGCAGACTGAATTTTCTGTATCGATTCCACCAAACTATGTAAGTTGGTTAGAAGTAGTTAAACCATCTAATTGGAATTTTACGAGTATAAAGGATGGGTATGAAGATGAACAAGTTGAATTTTGTGTGGGAACTGAAGGAAGCGTAAAAATGGTTATAATTCCAAATGATATAGTTAGCTTAGGCTTATGGAAACTCAAAGCCATCAGTGAGAATTATATTATCAACGGAAATTTAGAAGTTATGGAAGATGATCAATTTAAAAATAGTTCTTCTTTAACATTTGGGAATATTTTCAGAGTGAGTGTCTCTTTAAATAATTCGGTCTCATACAATAACACATTGGTTAACTGTTCAATCTATTATTCAAATCATACGATTCTTTGGGGGGAAGAAAAAGAACCAGATTCTTCAGAAATAGATTTTGGCAATTTTACTGTTGGTTTGAATATGACTGTTGGACAATATCAGGTAAAAATATTCTGGTCGAACAATGAATCAAGCTTAAATCGGGATCAAATAGGTTATACACAATTCAAGTTTGATGTTTGGCACACTCCTAATCTAACTGCTATTGATTCGTATTTTGAAATGATTGCTGGTGATCCGCTTCTCTTAAAAGTTAAATTATCTGATTGTTGTACGAATAAAACAATAGATTTTGCCACAATAAATTATAATTCTACATATGGGATATATGGGACCATGACTTATCAAGGATTGGGAATATATTTAGCGGAATTAGATACTAGCTCTTTAGAACTAGGAAATTACTATTTCTCCTTTAATACCTCAAAAGAATATTATAAAGAGCTATTTCTGAATGATTTAATAAATTTAAAGATAATAGCCCAACCAATAGTATTAGAAACACCCCATTCAGTCATAAACTCAATGGCAAATGATTATGCTATATGTCAAGTCAATGTAACTGGCGGACATTCTGGTACATTAATTTGGCCTGCAAATATAAGTACTGATTGGCAAAATCCGTATTCAGTTGTAGAACATTTTAATGGTACCTATACATTAAATTTCTCTACATACAATTTACCCACTTTAGGGATAGTTGAAACATACACCATCTCTATTTATGCAAATAAAACAAATTATGGGAGTAGTAATGGATTTGTTACTATTACTATCCAACCAATTCAAACATTAGTGAATGTAAATGACACTATAATTACTACTGAAATAAATAAGAATTTTGAACTAATAGTAAATTATACGACTGAAGATTCTGGAGATTTAATTTTAGAGGCAATTTGTAGTGTATCATGGCCTGGATCATATAATGTGACAAATCTATTATGTGATTGTTTTATAATAGAGTTTAATACTGAAGGTTTAAATATTGACACCTATACATCAATTATTAAATTGGAAAAAGCGGGATATCAG
>JAGXNR010000058.1 GCA_019894875.1 Promethearchaeota archaeon
GATACATTTTCCGAAATCATACAAAATGACTTAGAATTAAAATTATTCATAAAAACGTTAATAAAATTAAACATAATTGAGGGATATTATTCTGAACTAGGATTTTTTTATCCTTCCAACCAAATAAAATCAAATTTATTAAGTGATCTAAACCAAAAAGGAATAATTAAGCTGGGCAAATTTAATTTTATTCATCCTCAAATCCTAAGAGATATAATAAAAGATATTAGGATTACTCAGAAAGATCGCCTACTTCTTGGTAAAAATAAGATTTCTTATTATTCATTAAAAAAGATTCAAGAACAAATTAATAGAGAAGCGGCAAAGAATAGTGTTGTGGATTTAAAAACATATAGAGAAAGGCTAACTGAAGAAGATTTTATTAATCTTATTAAAAATTTACCAAGAGATTATTTATCAAATTTTCATAAAGGAACTCAATGGTTGACGAATTTAGGTACTCTTAGAATATCGAATGAAATTCATAGCTCGAAAATATTTGGGTTCTTCGATATCCTTAAAATCTCAAAAAAGCTAAAGATTGGGTCGATGTTATTATATGATGTATTTATTAATATCGTTGATGATAGAAGTGGGATTTGGGATAAACAAAGTGAAGTTTTTTACTACTCTAAATATTTAACCGAAAAAATAGAAAAACTAAGTTCAATTCCAGATGATACAGAAAAGGGAATACAAATTGATCTATTAGCTAAAAAGCTTAATATAAATAAGAATCATATTGAGACTAAATTAGATGAGAATCTTAAGTTAATTGCACAGGAAATAATGACCCAAGATCAAATAGAAATTCATGAATACCTTGAAAAAACAGGGATGGATTTAGAATCTTTCATGAATTATATTAATGATTTAGGAATGATTTACTTTAGGAAAGCGGATCTACTTATCCTTAAAGAGGAAAAAATTGAAGATGCTAAGAATGACATCAGGTTTATGTTGTTAGATAAATCAAAATCTGTAGATTTTCTTAATCTAGGAAATTTTGATATTAAATCGAATTTGATAAAAGATTTAATGTTTGAGTTGCTCAAGGATGGAAAATTGATAGGTTTATTTTATGAAAATGAAGGAGAGATCCTCTTTTATACAGAAAGAGGAATAAGTAATATGATGTTAGAAAACAGTTTCCTTTTTTCATTCACAGATTTGTTCTATGGAAAAGAATTAAGTCCAGACGAAATTGGTTTAATAAGAAATATATTTGATGATTTAGTTGCTAGAAAAAAATTAAGAGGAAATTTCGATGAGGAATCATTAACATTCTCTAGTGATGAAGTATTATTTGCAAAAGACTACAATACTGTTTTATTTGAATTTGAGAAAACAGTGAACAGTTATATTCAAACTTTTGAATCGGAATATAAAAAAATTAAAAGAATATTTACAAAAAAAGAAGATACTATAATCCCGCAAGAAATTAAATTAATACAAGAGATAATTGATAAAATAAACGGGAAGTATGTATGGTGGAGGAATGGTTTAGATGCCTTCATTAGGAGAGCTAATGAGAAATTATTAAAGGATCAAGGAGTTAGTGTCAAAAAGTATAAGCAAATGTTCTCTGCTGAGCAAAAAGAGGAGATAAAGTCATTTGAAGAGGATCCAGAAGTATTTGACCAATTAAATAACTTTAATTCTTGGGTGAGGGTTTTTAATAAGCTTGAGGCGAAATACCCAAGCATAATTTTTTACCAAAAGCGAGCAACCACTAATCCGGATGATTCGGAATCAAATGATAAGCTGCAAGAATTATTGGGAGAAATATTTATAATTTAGACTTTTTGCTTCTTGGTTTTTTCAATTTGAGAAAGGAATTTTTCTGTTTCGATTTTTTGATCTATTAGAATTTTGTATGTTTTTGGGTTTGTTATGCCATTTAATGATATTATACCTTCTTCTTCTAGGACTTTTAGAGCTCTCCAAATGAAATTAATCTTCGAACGATCTGATGATTTGATATTGAAGCATCTTCGAATTCTTTTGGTTGTTACGATATTAACATTGTTCTCAATTAGTCTATTAACCGCTTCCACTGTATCACTTAAATTTTTCATAAAAAAATCCATTGTTAAACGAGTTCCCCCTCATTTGAAATTGTATATTTATTCTCTCCTTATGAAAATTATAAATTCAAAAAGTAAAATTGATTTTTTGAGTATTATAAAATTATGTTTACCAATATATAAATTTTTTTTATTCTAAACTCATACTGCTTGAAAGAACTAAAGACATAAGAATTGCAGATTTAAAGTTGGTATTGGTTAAAAAGATTAATGCCTGAATACTCTCTTCCCACAAAAAATCAATGCACAGCCTAATTCATCAGCTCTTTTTATTATTGAATCATCTCTTACTGAACCGCCTGGATTTATAATTGCTTTTGCCCCTGCTTCAACAGCTGCTTCTAAACCATCAGGAAATGGAAAAAAAGAATCAGTACCCATAAAAGAATTTCTTAATTCCTCTTTATGTCCGAATTCTACTGCTTTTTGGATTGCTAATTTAACTACATGGACTCTGCTTTGTTGTCCAGCTCCGATTCCAATTGAATACATTCCATCATCATAAATTTGGGAAAAACATGCAGAATTTGATTTAGCCCATTTTGAAACTTTATAAGCAAAAACTAGTGCTTCCTTTTCTTTCTCTTCTACTTTCTTTTTACTCACTACATTCCATTCTTTGATAACAGGTCCACTATCATATTCTTGAATTAATACCCCACCTAATGTAGATCGAACTTCTAAATTCTTGTAGATATCATCACGCTTATCAAGGAAATCACCTATTTTTAATATTCTCATGTTTTGCTTTTGTTTTAAAATCTCTAGTGCTTCAGGCTCAAATGAAGGAGCTAATAACACGTCTACAAATATTTTTTCTTTGTTTATAATAAAATCAGCAACATTGGCAGTTAATTCTTTATTGACTCCCCAAATCCCGCCAAACGCAGACATTGGATCGCAACTGAAAGCCCTTTGGATTGATGTTAATTGATTTTTTTTATCAATTGCTATTCCATTAGGAGATGTATGCTTCAGAATAGCAGTAACGTGATGTTCTTGACCAAAATCTAATAACATTTGTACACAAGAATCAATATCAAGATAATTATTAAATGAAATTTCTTTGCCCCCTAACTGTTCAAAATTATGTAACCCAAATTTTGCAGAAGTATCTCTATAATATGCAGCAGATTGCTCCCAATTCTCTCCATATCTACAGTCTTGTACCTTTTCATAAATTTTTATTATTTGCTTACCCATTTTTATATCCGGGTTATAATAATTCTGTAAATAACTAGCAATTGCTGCGTTGTAATCTGCCATAATTGCAAAGACATCTTGAGCTAGTGTTGCTCTAGTTTTATCTGTAATTTGTCCGTTATTTTCCTTTAATTCTTTTATAATTTTATCATAATAACTTGCATGAGGAACAACGATAACATCTGGAAAGTTTTTAGCAGCAGCTCTAATCATAGTAGGCCCACCTATATCAATCATCTCTAAAGCTTCTTCCAATTGAATATCCGGTTTAGAGATGGCTTCTTTAAATTGATAGAGATTACATACAACCATATCTATCGGGGGAATATTATATTTTTTAGCATCTTCATTATCTTTTTCCCAATTCCTACGATAAAGAATACCTCCTTCAATTTTTGGGTGTAATGTCTTTACTCTCCCATCAAACATTTCAGGTGATTCTGTATATTCAGAGATTTTAATAAATTTTATACCATTTTTCTCTAATAATCTTCCAGTTCCCCCTGTTGAAAGAATTTCAACACCAAATTCATTTGTTAACACTTTTACTAAATCCAGAATTCCTTCCTTATCAAAAACACTTATAATAGCTCTTTTAATTTTCTTCATAAACAATCATTTTACCTATTCTTTAGCAATTAATAATGATGATTTTAGCATAGTAAAGTTTACTACTGTTAATAATTAATTAATAGATCTTTAATAAATCAGCCCAATATAAAGAGGTAAGTAAAGAAAAGAGGATTAAAATTTTCCCATCAAATCATGAGGAGCGGTTTCACGCTGACCTACAATAGAAACTATACCAAGAGGTACTTTCTTCATTGCTTCAATTGATTTAGCTCCCGCATAAATCATCCCATTTGCTAAACCTTCTTTTAAAGTTGCTAAAACACCCCACACGTCCCCTACATAAGGTACGTAATCACTTACACCCTCAGTTAACATTTTTGAGCCCTCAACATACCTATCTGAAATATATCCTGAAGTTCTTGCATTTTTACTACCCATACCTCTATATACCTTCACCTTTCTTCCCGCGATTGTATCAATAAAACCAGGAGACTCTTCTGTTCCTGCAAAGAGATGTCCTGACATCATCAAATCTGCCCCAACTGCAAACGCTTTTGGTAAATCTCCAGGATTTTTAAATCCTCCATCAGCAATTAGAGCTAATTTGGGATTATAATCATGTATAGCATCAGCCACATGAGCTGTTGCAAATAAAGTTGGAGCACCTACCCCTGTTTGTAATGAAGTTGTGCATATTGAACCCGAACCCATTCCTACTTTTAATCCAATAAACTGTTCTTCGTTAAAATCAACTTTAGTTATTAAATATTCAGCAGCTTCGTATGTTCCTATGTTTCCTAAAACAAAATCAGATTCTAGAAAATTCATTAATTTTGCAGTACTTTCAATATCATCTCTCTTGTAAAAATCTGCGACATCAATAAAGAACATGTCGGCATAATTATCTATTTCTTTTAATAATTCTTGAGATCGGGATGATTCCGGAAACCGTGGGGATAAAGCCATGCCACATAATAAATGTCCTTCTTCATCTTTAGATGCGAGTGGAAATTCTGGTGCTAAATCCTTTTTGGTAATTAATCCCTTTAAGAAACCATCTTCTATAATTGGTAATTTCTCTTTGCGGGATTCATAGAGGATTTTCAATGCATCCTCTCTCGATCCACCTGGTTTGATAGAGATAACATCCTTTGTCATATAATCTTTTATTATTCCGTTTTTTATGTCTTGTTCAAAGAATGGGATATCTCTTTTGGTGAAAATCCCACAAACTTTGTTCTCATCATTAGTTACAACGATACCGCTAATGTTATAATTATCCATCATAAATTTGGCTTTGGCAACTTTAGCATTTGGATTAATTGTAGCAACATGTTCATTATCAATTATAAATGATCTAGCTCTTTTAACAATTCTAACCATCTCTAATTGTCTTTCAAAAGAACAATTTCGATGTAAAACACCAAGACCTCCATGTAAAGCCATATTAATTGCCATATTTTCCTCTGTAACAGTGTCCATTGCAGATGACAATATAGGAAGTTGAAAATGGTATTTCCCTAAGGTCGAAGATAAATTAACTTCACCAGGGGAAAAATCTGTAAATCCCGGAAGTATCAAAACATCATCAAACGTAGCGATAAGATCATCTGAGTGGATTTTTTTTCTGTAATAATCTGACATCAATATTCACCAATTTAAAGATATTTTACTATTTGTTCTGATTTAGTAAAAAGCTTTGAATTTTAATAATAAAGATGATTTAGTTTATAAAACTTTGTGTATGATATAACGCTTTAATCTTGTTGTTAAAGAAGATTTAGTAAAATAATAGGAAAAAAAAAAATTAAAAATTAAAATGCTAGCTCTCGTTTTTGAAAAATATAAAGAGCTCCCACTAATGCTATTATTCCAACAGCAATTACAATTAATAATTCACCAATAGGAATTGTGCCAGCATTTACTATAGTCCCTGCGTTTAAATAGTTGAGAAGTGAGAAATACTTTAATGGAGCTGCAGCATCAACCATTCCACCTACTCTAACTAATATATATTGGCTGAAAATTATAATACCCGATGCGGTTAGAGCTTTTTTAGATTTTAAAAATAGTGCCCCACATAATAGCGAAATAGAACCAAGAGCAAAAAATAAGAACCAAACACCTATAACTGAATACGTAAATGTTAGCAAATTTATAGTTTCATTCACAGTTGCGGCTGAGATAAGCGTTAATAAAATCATGAGTATAGGATAGAGTAGATTATATGTAAGATAAACACCAAATTTTTCAAGTATATAACGCCATCTAGGAATGGGATAACTCAATATTACATCAAGGGTATTTTCATCTACTTCAGCACTAATTATTCTTACAGGAACAAAAATGGTGACGAATATCATCAGCATTTCCGTCCAAGAAAAAATGTACATATAGATTGCTCCTTCAAAAGTGCCAAAACCAATCAAACCTAGTTGCCCAAGTATCGCTTTATACACTGGAGATTCTAATAATTCTGAAAACGCTGAAAGCTGATCCTGTAACGAGGGCCACATATAGGCAATCAAAGGAATCAATATTGCCGCTAGTAGGGGGTATAAAATACCTCTCATCCATTTTTTTTTCAAACCTTTTAAATATACTTTCGTCATAATCTTTTCACCTCTTACATATAGAATTTCAAAAATATCTCCTCTAATGAAGCGTCTTCAATAGTGAAGCGTTTAATTTTGTAATTTATCAGTAATTTGAGTAATTCATTCACATCTTCCTTGATAATTAGTTTGAAAGTTGTTTCATTGGTTTTTTCTGCCGATATAATTGAGTCCAACCTTTTAAAATCATCTTCTTTAGGTAATGTTTTCGATGAAAATTTGATTTTCACATTCTGAAGAAATTTCTGTTTGAGATCCTCAATTCGCTCAATAAGAATCATTTTCCCTTCCTTTATGATTCCTACTCTATCACAGATTGCTTGAACCTCGGATAAATCATGTGAACTCAGAAAAATAGTTTTTCCTTCATCTCTTAATTTTTTAAAAATTTCATGGGCTTTAGCAGTCATTAAAGGATCTAGTCCTGAAGTTGGTTCATCTAAGATTAAGAGATCTGGCTTTGGGGCTAGAGCGATTATAACACCAACTTGTTGACGATTACCTGTTGAAAGATTTCCAATTTTTTGTGTTAGATCGACCTTAAAAGTAGATTTTAATTCCTTAAGAAAAATATTATCTACTGGTTGGAACTTATCTAAATACCTAATAAGTTCTTCACCAGTAAAATCCTCATATAATGAAAGATCACCTGGGACATAGCCTATTCGTTTTCTTATTTCTATTGAATCCTTTCGATGATCAAGATCAAACACTTTAATTGATCCCGTTTGAATGTTCAAATACCCCAGAATTGACCTCATAGTGGTTGTTTTTCCTGCTCCATTGGGGCCTAAAAATCCAAAAATCTCTCCTTTTTCGACGGAGAAACTTACGTCTTGTGCACCAGTAACCTTGCGTCTTAATTTAAACCTTCCAAGTGTTAACTCGCGACCATAAATTTTCGTCAAGTTAGATACCTGTAATACTATATCAGTACTTATTTCAATCACCTTTTTTTTCTTCAATTAAGATTATTTTTCATATTTTGTGAAATTTAAAATTCTTCTAGTCATCATAAGTGAAATTACGTATATAAATATTTTCATTTTTGATGAACTTCAACAATTATGAAATTCACAATCTTTAAATAATTGAAATCCTATATGAATTATAGGAAGTAATAAAAAATATCTATGTTTTATATAAAGTACTGAATCATAGCATGCCGGATCGACAAAAATTTAATAATATATTAAATTTAGTAGAAAAAATAGTTAAAAATTATCTTGCCAATAGTAAAGTTGGGCACATCAAGCTCTTGAAGCAAAAAATAAAAGATTTACTTACTGATCCAATATGGAATGATAATTTAATATTTCAATTAAAACAAAAAATTGACCGGTTAGATATATCCGATGAAGAATTAAATTCTTTATGGGATGATATAGAAAATACGTTGGACAAAAGTTATGATAGTAATTTAAAGAGCAATAGTTATATCTTTGAGGGTAAAATCCGTGAATATGAAAAAAGGCTGATAGATTTTTTCGTAAGAGCTGGAAAATTAAAAGGTCAGAATTCTGTTTTAGCAACCATTGTTGGGTGTCTTCTTATTCACAAACAACATGGCTTAACTCAAGCTCAAATAAAAGAATTAACAGGACTTTCAAAGGGGGCTATATCTACAAATTTGAAGATAATAATTGATACTCCAATTCTTAAGAAGCAGTTAATAAAGGGTACAAGAGAATACTCATATTCTTTTGGGGGGGATTTTTCAGCAATTGCTTCAGGTACAGGTGTTTATAAATACGGAATTAATGATTTAGCGAAGCAATTTTTTCAAACCAAATCTTTAGAATTGGATAAGATTAAAGATAAAAATGGTTATAATCTCATATCTCAACGGATTGAAGACATACTTTTTTTTCTCAAAATTCATCATAGGGTAATAGAATTTATCACTGAATCAGAATTTGTTAAGGAGCTATGAGTAAGTGACTATTATGAATGACATGTTACCGTTGGATCCAGAAATAATAAAGATTGAAAAGGATATAGTTGAATTCTTACAGAGCTTTCCTCTTTTTGCTCTTCAGAAGTCCATAAATTCTACAATAATAGCTTATTTCATTACGAGAAAAAATTTAACACAAGAGACGATTCATCAATTAACGGGCTTTTCGAGAGGTATTATATCACAAGAGTTAAAAAAACTAATAGAAATGGGCTTTATTGAGAAAATTAAAATTTCCAGTAAAGGAGAGATTACCTACTCAATGCAATCTGCTACGAAAGCTTTCCTTAAAAATTTTCTTAACTCCCAGAAGGAGATTTTCGATTTTTATAATGAAATTGATGACTTAAAAACAGAAATGGATGCGGAGAAAGAGAGAATAGAAAAATTGTATGGATATAATGATATTTATGAATTAGTTTCATTATTTACTGCTTCTTTACCTCTAACCGTAAAAGTAATAGAAGTATTAGAAAAAGAATTAGTAAATATGGAAAATTTGAATTGAATAGTTCTACCAGATTAATGGGATTAACTTCTTCTTTGTTTTTTGAGCATATTCTTTATATCCTTCAAGTTCTTCATGAAGCATTTTATCTTCTAAAACAGTACGGATTACTAATCCCACTACTCCTAACGCAGTAGGTATTAAGGAATAAAGAGAACCAAGAGCTAAACAATAAAATATTATAAATAGGATAAATCCTAAATACATTGGATGGCGTACAATTCTATATGGCCCTGATATAATTACTATATGTCCTCGTTCTTTTTGAATTTCGACTGTTTTTGATAGAAAGGTGTTTTCTTTCATCACTAAAAAGATAATAGTTAATCCCAGAGAAAAACCAACAAATCCAACAATTTCAACAACTAAAGGAACATTTGACCAACTATATTTTTTTTCAAATCCAGGAATAATAAATATTGGCAAAAATCCAAATCCCATTAATGCCACAACAATTTTGTCCCATTTCTCTGTAAATTTCGGTTTAGCTCTTTTCTGTAGCATTTCTGGATCATGTTTGCTAAAGTATAAAATGACTACTATAAAAAATGTAAAAAATATGATAAGATAAATCCATGCTTCAAGCCAAAGAAAAGTTCCAGCGGGAAAAAATAATCCCAACCCTAAGAATATAGTGACTAATAATACAATGAATATCAATAATGGTTTAGATATTTCTTTAGACATATATAAAAAAAAATTTTATCATATTTAACTATATTTATATAATGGTAGAAATGAAATATAGTATTTTTTGATTGTAAGTTATTAAAGAATGGATTTATTTAGTTAATTCTTTAGATTTAAAAATTTTTTACGCAACATTCCAAGTCATTGCACATTCGCCAACACCACCTTTTTGAACGCCCTCGAACCTTACATTCTTGAAACCAAACTTATTTTTAACTTTGGATAAAATTCCCATCATAACTTGAGGAAACATACAAGAAGGGTTTCCGTTATCTTGAAATCTGTAATAGGTGTTGGCATAACACATTTTACAACTATCTTGTTTTGCAGTTAATTTTAAAACTTTCCCATTTTCATCTGTTATAACTCCTACCTTGGCTTTATCAGTTATTGCCCATTCTTGCTCCAAGAATTGTTTTAATCGACTTAAAAAATCATCAATGGTTTCTATTCCATTATCATCGAATTCTTTACCAATCGTTCGTCCAATTTTTGTAAGAATCTCTCCTTTTTTGTCAGGAGGTAGAGCTTTCTGCAAAGCATACCATACTTTGAAGAACGTATTATAAGGAACAGTTTCAAATTGCGTTGGTAATTTGTTTATCTCTTCTTTAGTTAAAGATCCCAATTTTTTTCACCACTTTTTTTGATTAAAGAAATCATTTTATAACGTTTTTTATTGATCCAAATTCTAGAAGTTTTCGATAACCTTTCCACCGGGAAGAATTTTGTATAAAACTTTATTATTCTCTTCTATTTTCTCGACACAAAAAGTTTGCAGCAAAAAGTCCATGTGGTATTTAAAAACATCTTCACTATCTAAGGTGTCATTTGCTTTCAATTTACTTATCAAGATAGGTTCTAAGATTTCCTCTGTTTCGTTTACAAATCTCAGAATTTCTCTTCTAATGGGATGATTCACTGCTTTTAAATGTTGAGCATGTCCTACTTTTTTCTGTTCTGACATTTTTTTCACACAATTATAGAGTCCAATCTACATTTAGGACTATTTTATATTAACCATGATTGTAGAGAAATAAAATTTTAAGATTTTAGATTATAAATAGGCTTAAGGAAAAGATTTAAAATTATCTGAATATTAGACAAAAAGTTTTTAAAAATTAATTTGGGATATCTTTCTTTTTAAAAATAAATAAACTGTCAACGATGAGTTTATGCTATTTACATCCGAGTGAGATTTTTACTGCGCATACGTTGATATCTAGGATCGCTGATATATGACTCCAAAGTTGTTATAAACATCTCTCGATCCTCTTTGATGTTAGGTGTCTCTATATCCGCGTAGTTACTTACATGATCATTAAAAACTTGAGAGGTAACATTATCACCAAGATTCGCAATAATATCTCTTTCTTCTTTAAGGTTCTCTAGAGGACTTAATAGCGTGAACTCCCCAGAGGACAAATCTTCCCATAAAGGCATGCTGGGCGATACATTTAGTGTTCTGAACCTAAAAATAGTAGGATTTATCGCAGTTAATACTCTTGCTGTTTCTTTTGCATGTTCTTCAGAGTATTTCTTTCCTCCTAAGCCTAAAATAATATATAAGGATAAATTGATTCCCGTATTTAGAAGCCTTTTACCCGCTTTTATGAAAGACTCTGCATTAGTACCCTTCTTCATTAATCGTAATACTACATTTGAACCACTTTCTAATCCCATGTAAACAATATCTAATCCTGCGTTGGCTAAAGTTTTTAGTTCCTCATCGGATTTCCTTAACACATCTAGTGCTTTGGAATAACAACTTACTCGTGGTACATTTTTAAGTTTAATCCTAACATATTGAATGATTTCTGCTAAATATTCTGTAGGGGTGGAAGTTGGATTTCCTCCTGCTAGAAACACCGGAAATCCATGGTAATTATATTTAGCAGCTTGGTCAATGTCCTTTTTCACATCATCTAAAGGTCGTATAGCATATTCTTGAGTAGTACCATACATTCCTTTATAAGTCCCACAGAATCTGCATTTATTCCATGAACATCCACCTGTAACAGCTATTAAAACGGAGTACGCTTCTACGGGTGGTCTTATTACAATGTGCTCAGCAGGAAATTTTACTGACATAGCAGTTAATAGAAAGTGTTTTTTTAAATTATCAATAATCTTTACTTAATTTAAATAAAATCAGATAAGTTTTTAGATATTATTATTATAATTCTTAATTTTTAACTGAAGGTTGTTAATATGAAAAGTAGATTTAATTGGGATTTCATTTATCCGTCTCAAAGAATGCCTATTTTAGCAAGAAATATAGTTTCTACATCTCAACCATTAGCATCTCAAGCGGGGCTTCAAATGATTTTAAAAGGAGGAAATGCTGTTGACGCCGCATTAGCTGCTGCAATCACATTAACAGTAGTTGAACCGACTATGAATGGAATTGGAAGTGATGCATTCGCTATTTTATGGGATGGTAAGAAAATTGTAGGATTAAATGCCTCAGGGAGATCTCCAGCATCGTGGGAACCAGACCTTTTTTCACACCTAGAAGAAATGCCACTTGTAGGTTGGGGTTCTGTAACCGTTCCAGGAGCCGTATCAGCATGGATTGAACTTTCTAAAAGGTATGGCCAACTATCGTTTAAAGAGTTATTTGAACCCGCTATTGAGTATGCGGAAAAAGGATTTTTAGTTTCACCGATAACTGCAGAACATTGGGATTCTCGATTATCTTCTTATAAGGAATCTATCCCCAAATTTAAAGAAAATTTTCCGGAGTTTTACAATACTTTTTATCAGCATGGTAGAGCTCCTAAGCAAGGTGAAATATGTAAATTACCTAACCATGCAAAAACGCTTAGGGAAATAGCAAAAACAGAAGGAGAATCTTTCTATTATGGAAATTTAGCTAAATCGATAGTAGAATATGCTCAAAATTCAGGAGGATATTTTACATTTGAAGATTTCGAGAATCATAAGGTAACATGGGAAAAATGCCTTACATTTAATTATAAAGATGTCACTATACATGAAATTCCCCCAAATGGTCAAGGATTAGCAACTTTGATTATGCTTGGAATAATTAAACAATTTGACCTAAGTTTAATTAAGTCAGATTCTCCCGATTCACTTCATTTACAAATTGAAGCTATGAAACTGGCATTTTCTGATGCTTATCGTTATATCTCAGATCAAAAGTCATTAGAAATTGATCCTGAATATCTCTTGAACTCAGAATATTTGAAACAAAGAGCAAATATGATAAATTTAAAGAAAGTTAGACTCTATGATGCGGGTATACCAAAACAAGGAGACACTGTATATTTAACTACCGCAGATTCTGAAGGTATGATGGTCTCCTTTATTCAGTCAAATTATGCTGGTTTTGGATCGTGTATTGTAGTTCCTAACACAGGAATTAGTCTTCAAAACCGGGGAAATGGATTTTCTTTAGTGGAAGGACATCCAAACCAAGTCGGTCCGAGTAAACGTCCTTTTCACACAATTATTCCTGCTTTTGTGACAAAAAAAGACACACCTTTGATGAGTTTTGGAGTCATGGGAGGATCGATGCAGCCACAGGGGCATGCGCAATTATTAATTCGTATATTTGAGTATGGGCAAAATCCTCAGGTTGCACTTGACGCCCCACGCTGGCGAATTTCTGATGGCTTTAATGTCCACCTCGAGTCAGGGTTCAAAAGTGATGTTTCCACTAAATTAACTCAGCTGGGTCATCAAATCTCTTTAAAAGATTATACAGGATTTGGGGGGGGACAATTAATTTATAAGCTTGAAGATGGATATTTAGGGGCATCAGATTGGCGTAAGGATGGTCAAGCGGTAGGATTCTAATATATTTTCTACATAGTAAAGAATTTGAAATCAGAAACCAAGCTGAATTGATCAAAAATCTTTAAATTTTGGGAGTGCTGATTTTAATATGAATTCCTATTTTCAAGCAAAATATTTAAGGATCTAACAATTTACCCTATTAATTTGGTACATTAAATTAGCTATACAATCAGAAGTAATGAGTTATAGTAAGGTTATTATTTAATAAGAGGTAAGGCATCGATGAGTTATGACAGTAAAGATATTCTATATAGCTTTAAAATAGTTATTTCCGGAAGTAACTCTGTCGGAAAAACTTGCCTTTTCAATCGATATTGTTTTAATTCATTTAACCTTGACACTTCCCCGACTATAGGAATTAATTTTCATTCAATTCATTTAAAAATTAATAATGAGAAAGAGCCCGAAATGTTAAGAGAACATTACATTGTGAATTCGATTTTCGATTTTGGAGGTCAAGAACGCTTCAAACCTTTAGGAGGTCAGTTTTTGGAAGGATCTTCAGGAGCGCTTCTAGTATTTGATTCTGTAAGTTACTCTTCATTTCATGAATTAGATTTTTGGTATGAACAAATAATTACGAATGCCATAAGCTCTGATATACCAATACTTTTAGTGGGAAGCAAAAGTGATTTAGTAGATAAAACATCTAAATCAGAAATAGTAGATGAAGAACTAATTCATAAATATATAAAAGACAGACAATTAGATGGCTTTTATAGAACCTCTGCTTTAGAGAACTACAATGTTTTAGAAGTATTTAAAAAACTTAATAACTTGATGTTGAAACGACAACGCTTACCTTTTATCGTAGCATAATTGTTTAAAAAAATTAATATTTTCGTGAATAAACAAATTCTGAAAACTCATTAAAGAAACTTTTTTGTTCTTTGTTTAGATCGGGATAAATATCCTTTAACTTATTTTTTGCTTGCTCTACTAAATTTTTTGCAAGGTGTTCAGCAATTAATAAGGCATTTGTTTCAGTAAAAATTTCTTTAACTTCTTTTATATCATTTTTAGTTAATTCTTCATTATGAAAGAGTTCATTAAGTCTTTTCGACTGTTCTTCATCTGTATTCTGAATTGCTAGGATATAAATAATTTTTGAGCGATTCTTAGACTTAATATCATCTTCTAAATCAATAATATCATCTCTAATTGCGTGAGCTTGACCAATACTTAATAGAGCATCGCTAAGGGGATTAATCTGATAATGAATATTACCTTTTGCTAGAATAGCCCCAATTTTAGCTGATTTTTCAAATGATCTAGCCCTTTTCCATTCAGCTATATTTAAATACTGTTCTAATGTCATAGTAATATTATTATAATTCATGTATTCTTCAACTATTTGCCCCTTCATTAAGAAATCCATAGCTTGAGTGTATTCGTTAATCGCAAGTAATTTTATTTTCTCCGAAAATTTCGCGGATTTTAGTATGTCTAAACCTAATAAATATCCTTGAGTGCCTCCCAAAATGCTCATATCTCTTCCATATAATTGAACAATTTCGTCTTTTTTTGGGATATTTATTTCTTTATAAATTTGATTCAATTCATTCTTTAGTTGCATATGAAAAGTTGGTTTACCCCTTCTTACTATATCATCATCTAAAAGATCATCATGAATTAAATGTCCGCTGTGTAGTAATTCAACAGCAATAGAAACTTCCCGGATTTGATCAATTTGATCTTCCAAATACATTGGATTTACGATACCAGAAAAAGCAGCATTTAACAAAACAGGATGGATTCTTTTTGCTTTCTTATTTAAGATGAATTCCTCCAGTTGGGAAATAAAATCTTTAAGAAGAATATCTTTCTCTGTTTTGTACAATTGACTAAAATATTTCGCCAACTCTTCATCGATATGAGTTTTTTCAGTTTTAAAGAATTCTTCAATCACGCTAAAATCACAAAAATAATCATTAGTACTAATATAAATCATATAATAATTTAATTTAATTATATCTAATTCCTATTATTTTTATACTAAAGGAGTGTTATAAAGAATGAAAATTGCAGTGATAAGTGATACTCATGACCATATGAATAACATTCTCCAAGCGGTCTCAATAATTAATGAAAGAAAGGTTAATGCAGTGATTCATTGCGGGGATTATGTTGCACCGTTTGTTAAAAAGTGGTTTGATAAACTTGATGAACCAATAAAAAAAAACTTTTTTGGAGTTTTTGGTAATAATGATGGGGAACGATTGTTCTTAAAACAAAATTTAGGTCAAATATGCCAATTAGCTCAAAATGGGAATGAGTGGATTATTGAATTAGGAGGAAAAAGAATTTTTGTATCACATATGCCTAAGCAGGAAACATTAGAAGCATTAGCAGCTTCTAACAAATTTGATATTATTCTATCAGGACATACTCATATTTTAAGAAATAAAAAATATGATAATGGTGTTTTAGTAGTTAATCCAGGTGAACTTTGCGGTTATTTAACAGGAAGATCGACTTTTGCTATTATAGATACAGAAAAACTAGAAGTGGAGATTATAGAATTATAATATTTAATAGTTGACTAACTAAATGTTAAGATTATCCCCTACAGAAATTTATAATGATTTCAAAAAGAAAAAAATCAACAAGAATAAAGCATCAGAATTACTGATTTCTATAATTGAAAATCCTCTCGAATTAGATAACCACGAAAGGAATTTATGCATCAAATTAATAAGGATAATCGATTCAAAAGAAAAGAACATATTTTTTTTCTTAGAGAATTTATTAATTTCAGATATAAATGAGTTAGTACGTGGAAATGCAGCTGTTGCACTTATTAAAAATTTCTCTGATTATGCATTAGAACCAATTAAATGGGCTCTACAATATGAAAAATCAGAAACATCTATTGAATTAATAATTAAAGCATTAGAGAAAACAGATAATCTAAAATTAAAATCATTACTGAAAAGAGTTGAATATGTAGTTTTTGAAGGGAAAATCTTTTTCCCTTATGGGACTCATCAAAATATGAATTTAAGTAGTAG
>JAGXNR010000059.1 GCA_019894875.1 Promethearchaeota archaeon
AAATAGTGAGACTTACTTCATTGGTAGTCAAAACCTTCAACATAACATTCCCAGATTCAATACTTCCAATATCCATTTTGATTTATCATCTCTTTATAAAGATTTAATTAATAATAAGTTTAATATATTATTATATAATTCTTAGTTAAAATTTTTAATAGAAAATGGATAGATCTTTATATAAATTGATACCAACCAATAATATTTCGAATTATTATCTTATCTTAAGAGGATATAATAATGGAAAATGAAGAATTAGAAGAATTAAAGATGCTTTCTATAATAAAAATAAAAGTAGCCAATAATCGATCTATTGACGCAGAGGCAACTCACATGATACTTTGGGATAGATCCGAAAAAAAAAGGAAACTTAAACTGATCTTGACATTGATCTTAAGCGTAATTGCTGCGAGCTCTATAATTTTCACATCTACATCTGCTTTTTCTGTAGAATTTGGAATATTCATCTTTATCGCAGATATCTTCACTCTCTTGATCATGGTTTTAATAGCTTGGGAAGTTTTACTGTTGTTTACAGGAAAATCTATTGATCATGGGCATGTGGTTATTGAAGCATATCAACTACGTGAACAATGTATGAGTTTTCTACAATATAGATTGGATAACTTGGATAAACAAGGTTACATTGATGAGCTTAAATCTCTTGAAATCAAAGACACAACCCTTAAGGAAAAAAGTGCTAAATATACAAAACGTCTTTCAAATAAGATATTAAGCGCGATTAAAGAGAAAATTGCAGATTTAGAAAAGCATGGGACAAAAAGATATTTCATAACAGAAGAAGAAGTAGATTCTGCCACTAAAAAGCTCGAAAAATATACAGCACTCCGAACTTGTGAAGTGTGGATCAAGTTTAAATAAATGATGGTATCTGAGAATTAAAAAATTCTAAACGATTTTTAAAAATACTCCCGGGTTATTCTAATGGAAAGATGTAATACTTGTGGAATGCTTCGTGCTTCAAAGGATCTAGTTCTACTAGAAAACGGAAATTTCATTTGCTTCTCATGTTGGAATAAAGAACTTAAGAAAAAGGAAAACTCTCAAGAATAATCCAGAATTAATTAATAACCTCTGAACCTAATAACTTATAAGAAAAGTATATTTTGAAAGGTCAAATTTCTTTATTTTAATGTCCTCTTCTGAATCCTCTGGAGGAATAAGGGGCATCTTTATCACAATCTTTTGGCTTTCTAAATAAATATTATTATAAAAAATATTTCTGCATTTATCCCAATCAATAAACTTTTGTATAGATATCTGATTTTTACTTACTTCAGAGATAACTGACATATTTTTAATATAATATTTAATTTAATTTTTCTTTACGTGGATCTAAATGAAACCCTTAATTATTATTGCTATTTGAACACCTAAAATTACTTTGAATTTCCCAATAGAGAATTGCTATATAATGTCGGTGAGTGATTATATCACCAATATTAATATCAAAAGAGATATTTAAATCTTTCTCAAGTAGTATATGAATAATCAATTTGTGTGTCCAAAAACTTAGAAAATATCATACTTTTTATTAAAATGAAGTATTAATTAATAAAACGAAGTATTAAGTATTTCAAGCTTCAATTTGAAATATGAAAATATATGTTATAAAAGATATATACTAAAAGTACATTTGTTCTAATAACTTAGAGAACATAAATTATTGTTAGATACTCAAATAATGCCAAACTCGAATGGAAAGGATATTGAATCTTTTATAAGATATGATATTATTAATAAAATTAAAAAGATAAAGGGGAAACATCCACCAATTGCAGAAATCGTTGAAAATAAACCTCGTGCACTGTCAGTAAAATCCGTTCATGATTTGAATAAAAAATTAAAGAATTTCTATCTTATTACATTAAAAAATTATTCAAAACAGCCCAAACTAAGATATTTCTTAACTATTTCAATAGCCAACAACAGTTCTGATTTACTCGTACAATTAGCAAGAGATATTGTGCTTAAACATAATTTAAAATTAATCCAGTATTCTTTCTATCCTAAAACATTGAGAATCCAATTGTTATGCATGAAAGAAATTCAAAAAACCGAAGATTATAATAATTCGGTTAAAATTCTAAAATCAATTCGTAAAGACTTTCGAGAAAAATTAGGTAGAATAAAGAATCTTATAGAAAATGAAGAATTTTAAAGGATAAACATAATAATATTATTAAATATTATTAAATCCTATTACATCAAGTAAATTTTATTCAATTATTCAATAACCCGATTTCTTAGGATATAAAAAAGGAGTAAAAAAATGTCTCTTAGAGAAAATACTGTGAAGATTGTTAGCACACTCGGTCCTGCTTCAAGTTCAAAGACGATGCTTAAGAAACTAATTGATGCAGGAGTTGATATTTTTCGTTTAAATTTCAGTCATGGAACTCATGCCGAAAAAAGAGAACTTGTGAAAAAAATTAGAGCCGTAGATGATAATGTAGGAATACTAGCTGATATTCAAGGCCCTAAGATAAGAGTCGGAAAATTTAAGGAAAGCAAAGCATATAGCTTAAATATTGGTCAAGAAGTCAAAGTATATGAGAAAGAAATTGAAGGAGATCAAGAACAATTTTCAGTACCATTAGATGGCTTTCTAAAATCTATGAGAATAGGAGAGGTTTTTTTTGTAAATGATGGGATTATTAAAATTCAGGTAAAGAGTAAGACAGAAGATCATCTAATTGGAGAAGTCTTAGCAGGTGGAATGGTAAGTGATAGAAAAGGGGTAAATATACCCTCTGGAGAATTAAAGCAAAGAGTTCCCACAGAAAAGGATATTAAAGATTTAGAATTAATTGCAGAATTAAATTCAGAATTTGTCGCTATTTCATTTGTATCCGATGGGAGTGATGTTCTTCATGTGAAGAAAATACTTGAGAATTATGGTAATGATAATATTAAATTAATTTCTAAAATCGAAAGACCTATTGCTTTAGATAATTTTGATGCCATCCTAGAAGTAAGTGATGGAATTATGGTTGCACGTGGGGATTTAGGTGTTGAAATCGATCCAGATAAAGTACCCTTAATGCAGAAGGCTATGGTTTATAAGTGTAATAAGGAAGGTAAACCGGTAATAGTTGCAACTCAGATGCTTGAGTCTATGATAAATGCTCCTATTCCGACTCGTGCTGAAGCTAATGATGTATTTAACGCAGTGTTTGACGGGACTGATGCAGTCATGCTTTCTGGTGAAACTGCTGTAGGAAAGTACCCTGTTAATGCTGTGAAATCAATGAATCAAATTGCGAAAACTGCAACTGAGAATATGCCTCGACGCAAACCAGATCAATACGATTCTGATAGACTAACCCACACACAAACCCTAGGTCATGCTATTTATGCCTTAGCAGCAGAAATGCAAGATTTAAATTTTAGAGGGAAAATCCTCGTAATTACTCGGGGAGGTTATGGAGTGAGAATGATTGCGAAATATCGTCCTCCTTTACCAATTATAGCAATAACACCTTCTAAGAGGACTGCGAGAGAATTAAATCTTGTTTGGGGAGTACAGCCAATGTATATTGAAAATATTGATTTCTTCAATATAGATGCGGAGGAGATAATAGAACAATCTGTAAAAAAAGCAGTTGAAATAAAATTACTAGATGAAAATGAACACGTAATTATCTTATTAGTGTCAAGAAAATTTGAAAGAAGGGGAAACCTTGTAGGTTTTTACTACGTAGGTGAAATTCTCGAACCAGAATCCCCGTAAAAGAAATGGGTTAAGAGATGTTAAGTTTTTGATGATTACCCAACTAATAAGAGTTGGTAATCTCCCCTAAATTATATATAAATGGGATTATTTATTAATATATTAAGGATCTTTATCTAAAAAGCAGGAATATCTTAACTCAATATAATAAAAATTCGGCATGAGGAAAAAAAAATGAGTGAAGAATGGAAACATGCATCCTGGGTATCCCTAATAGGGCAATGGGCTTGGATAATTGGAATTATAAGTGGTGTTATTAATGTATTAATAGGTTTTATAACTATCCCTTTTGTAATAATTGGTTGGGGAAATCCTATTTGGATGATCATAAGTGGGATTATAGAAATTCTGATATCCTTTTTTATTATCTTGCCAAAATTTTCGCTGAAATGTGCTAAAAAAGATTGGGATTCTCTACTTAATTGGGTATTGCCTATTGGAAATATTAGGTTCCCATGGATGTTACTTTGGGGTTTTTTTGTAGGAATATTTGGATATGGATGGGGTGGTCTTGCAGTTATAATCCCCTCACTAGTTCTGCTATTTGCAGGTCCTAAACCATATGAATGGAAAACTATACAATAATTAGAGTTCTAATTTTTTTTTTACTTCTTTTTATTTTGTTATTCAATAAATTTTGAGCCTTTTCTAGTATTTATAGAATCTTGATTTTTTAACTCATGAAATTTCTGTCAATTCTCTAGCTTTGGAAAGAAGATGTATAATAATTATAAAATTTATGATAAGAAAGTTTACACTGGCATGAGGGTGGGGGGTTCTCACAATTGGAATTATAATAACGGGAAGTGGTTTGAAACTAAAAAAGCTCCAGATAAATGGAGTTTTTCGTTTGATAGTTTGAAAACACGAATAAATCCCGCCCCAAAGAATACAGGAGCGAGTAATAAAACCAAATTTCACTGGTATATTATCGCCGATCAAATAGCTACCAAAATTGATGAGAATTCTTACATGACTTCCATGAAAGGATTTAAGTTTAAAATTGGTCATAAGCGTCCATATTGGCGTGCTTTTAGCTATGATTACCCGAATCAAATTACATATAAAGAACGAGTTATTCAAGCTTTAGAAGAAACACTAAAAGAACTCAAGAAAATGTAAACAGAATATAATTACCAACAGTTAGTAATAAGAAAACTCATCATTTTCGATATGCGGCTGGTACTTAATCTTAAAACTATAGCAACGACAGCAAAAGAATTCGATATAATCATTTTCCCAGAGATGTGTTAATTCTTCCTTTTCATTTGGACTAACATTTTTAATAAAACTTTCAAAATCCAGTAATTTTCCACATCTAAAGCATTGGCGTTTTCTCAAATATATTCTACCTTAAATTGAAATTAAAAAAAAAGATTTTTATTAGAATTTCTCGTAATGAACTATTTTATCTAATGGTTTACGTTCTGTTATGTCATCTTTAGGTTTTACAGGATAGCCTAATGGGGTTATTCCCATAACTTTGTAATCTTCAGGAATACCTAATGCTGATTTAACTTTATCTTCATTGAACCATCCAATCCAGCATGTGCCTAACCCTTCAGCTGTAGCTGCTAATATCAAATGTTCAAAACATATTCCAACATCTACCCCGTAATATTTTTGACCATTTGAATTCATTCCTGAGCCTTTCTCTGTAATCAACCCAACGATAAACATAGGAGCTTGAGCAAATTTTTGACCCTGTCCTACTGCTTCCCAAACGGCCTTTACATTTTCTGGTTCTTTGACTACAATGTAATGAACACCTTGCATATTAGCCCAGGTTGGTGCTAAGCGTGCTGCGTTCAAAATCCGTTTAACTTTTTCTTCCTCAGGTATATCAGACTTAAATACCCTATAACTTCTTCTGTTTTTAACTACTTCATAAAATTCCATTTTCAAAACTCTTAGATTTATGTTAACAATTTTATAAAATTAATCATTGAGAAATTTTTAACTTTTTCATTGGATAGAACAGTAATTATTCTCTCTATTTCAATACATTAATTTTTTTATATTATTTGGTATGTAAGGAACTTCTATCAATAGATTTTTCTTTCTTGAATAAATCTAATATTATGATGACAAGTTTAAATATTGAAATGATTAAGGATGCTCACCAGAGAATTCGTGAATATATAAGGAAAACACCCCTTTTTCATTCTGAAGTGTTCAGCGAATTATGTAATGGTAATGTCTATTTAAAACTTGAGAACCATCAGGTCACAAACTCATTTAAAATTCGTGGAGCTCTTAATCGAATGTCTTTATTGAGTGCCGAGGAAAAGACTCGTGGGGTTATAACCGCGTCCTCCGGTAATCATGCGCAAGGTGTCGCTTTAGCAGCAAAACATCTAAATATCTCTGCTAAAATCGTTATCCCTATGAATATATCCAAAATAAAATTAAATAAAATCAAGCAATATGATGTTACCATTATACAAGAAGGAAAATTTGATGAAATTGAGGCAAAAGCAAAAAATCTGTCTAAGAGAGAGCATATGCCATATATTAGCCCGTATAATGATCTTGAGGTTATTGCAGGTCAAGGAACCGTTGGACTTGAAATATTTGAAGAAATTGACCATGTGGATTCAATTATAGTCCCAGTTGGGGGTGGTGGCTTAATTTCTGGTATTGCCATAGTAGCAAAAACCTTAGATCCGAATATCGAGGTAATAGGTGTCCAAACTAAGGGAGCATCTACTATGTATGAATCATGGAAAGCGGGGAAAGTAGTCCAATTTGAAGAATTTCCCACTATTGCTGAAGGTCTATCAGGTGGTCTTGATCCTGACACCATAACATTAGATATAATTAATAAATATGTAGATAAGATTGTGTTAGTACAGGAATCGAGCGTTGAAAAAGCAATCAAGATTCTTTGGAAAAAAGAAGGTCAAATCGTCGAGGGAGCAAGTGCTACGGTTGTTGCTTATCTTCTTGAAGAAGACGAAAAATTCGCAAGAAAGAATGTAGTAGCTGTGATAAGTGGGGGTAACTTAGAAAATTCCTTATTAGATAGGATATTAAGAGAAATCTAATCCTTTTTTTTAAGAGGATATGCTGTTTTATAATATTTACATTTGGCTTCTACACATTTTTCGAGGTTTTTCTTAATATGATGACAATTTTCACTTATTTTAAAAAAACAATTAATTTCATCTTCGATTACAGTGATGAATTCATTTTTATTTGAGATGTTTCATCTCTCCTCCTATTTTGCCTTATTTAAAGAATAAATATATTCTTCCCTGGATAGAGATCTGAAATTTTTGCTTATATTTACTATCTATCGAATTATTTGTCAAATTTACATTTATGTTAGGGATTTTGGCAAAAACGAAAGGAAAAAAGTAAATCTAGATTATTTTAAGAAATCAGTCTATATATTTAACGATTTCTTCCAATGACTTGCGAGGTAATGGATTAGGAATTTTATCTTTTGGATATCCTAAAGGAAGAACTGTTAGTAAATAATCAGATTCTTTAAGATTTAATATTTTTTTTACATTTTCTCTGTTTATCCTACCAATCCAACATGTTCCGATTCCAAAAGACCATGCTGCTAATGCTAACTGTAATGAAGCAAAACAAGTGTCATGAAGATACCAATTAGGTGATATTTCCATGTTTCCAACGATTGCAACCAATACTGGGGCTCCAGCAATGAAAGGGCCTGTGGTACATTCTTTAGCAATTTTTTTGATAAGATCGTTATTTCTTAAGACATAGAAAGTCCATGGCTGTATATTTCTAGCACTCATACAAAACCTAGTTGCTTCAAAAATCTGAGTTAAAATTTTATCTTCTATTTCTCTTGAATCATAACTCCTAATGCTTCTTCTTTCTTTTAATAATTTCAAATGCTCATTTTCACTCATATGAATATCACTTTTCAAATCTAAACGTTATTACTAGAAAAGGAAAGAATTACTTAAATATTCAGTTTGATTAAATGGTCTTGCATCAATCTATTCTTCGGTAGTAATTAATTCCTTTTCTTCGAATTCTTTTGTTTCATCATCAATTGGGATTTTATGAAGATGTCCGTGATAGATAACCACTCTATATTTTTGTTCCTTATTAACTGCCTCGTTTGGCATGTGTTATTTGATAATACCAAATAATAAAAATAAAGATACTCCACAAATTTTCAAAATAATTTCTGTTTTATACGGTCTATTGCATTCTTTAAGGTTTCTAGTTTTTGTGAATATGAAAATCGAACATAGTCTGATCCTCGATTTTTATCAGGAGTTTTACTATTGAAAAAACTCGAGCCTGGAACAACCGCAACACCACCGTCTTTCACTAAGAAGTCAGCAAACTCTATATCATCCATACCAAATTGGGAAACATCAGCAAAGATATAATAAGCCCCTTGAGGCTTGAAAATACGCATTCCTAACTTAGTCAATTGGTTATAGAGAAAATCTCTATTCGTCTGATACCGGTTAATTAGATCCTTAAAATATGATGTACCTAAGTTAAATGATTTTAAGGCGGCATATTGTAATAATGATGGAGCTGCTACTGTTAGATAATCATGAACCTTCCGTATCCCCTCCATTAATTCTTTAGTTGCTGAAACGTATCCAATTCTCCATCCAGTAATAGAAAATGTTTTGCTAAAACCACTAATTGTTATTGTTTTTTCACGCATAGAATCAAAACTTCCAATACTTTGATGTTTTAGATCATTATAAATAATATGTTCATAAATTTCATCGGTAATTACAAGAATATTATGATCTGTGCATAAGTCTGCTATCGTTTTCAAATCTTTTGGAGAAAAAACCTTACCAGTAGGATTGTGAGGTGAATTAAGCATAATTGCTTTAGTTTTTGCATTAATATTGGATTTTAGCATTTCTTCATCAATCTGATATGTTTCTTTAGATAAGGATACAAAAACAGGAGTTCCATGGGCAAGATATGTAATCGGGACATAATTTTCATACCATGGCTCTAAAATTATAATTTGATCACCCGGATTTGTTATTGCAAATAAACTTGCCGCTATTGCTTCACTCGCTCCACAAGTGATAGTAAGTTCTTCATATGGATTAATGTCTATTTTATTATACTTTTTCAGTTTTTCTGCAATCTTCTCCCTTAAATCCGCACGTCCATATGTTACAGTATATTGATGTACATCTTTGTTAACTCCTTCTTTAATACCCGCAATTAGCTCATCGGGAGGAGAAAAATCAGGCATTCCCTGTGATAGGTTTATTGCATTATTTTCAATAGCCTTCCTTGTCATTTCTCTTATCACTGATTCTTGAAAATATTTTAAACTTTCAGACAATTTTAGCATTCTTTTATTATCACCCTAAATAGTTCAATTTCTCATAATTTAGCATACTACTTATTTTAATTATGGACAATGCTAAAAATATTAAGTTTCCTAAATAATATAAATTAATTTTTTTACTAAAATGTGAGATAATTCTCTCGAATAGGCAAAATAAAAAAATCTATAATCAATAAAGGTTTCAAATAATTATAACATGAAAATACAGAATGCCCTAATTAAATCCGAACATCAGCGCTTATCGATCAGCAAAATTTCACTCATTATTGCCATTTTTTTTGCGAGTATAGCAGGATATGCTTATTTTGCTTTTATTCCGCGATTTTTATACGCTAAAGGATTCTCAGAAGGACAAGTAATTTTCATAATGACTTGGATGGGAATTGGTATGGCAATATTTTCATGGTTATTTGGGAAAATAAGTGATACATCAGGACGTAGAAAGTTATTTTTCATTTTAGCCTTATTTTTGCAAGTTATTGTGCTCTCTTTATTGAACTTAAGTGACCATATTGTTTTTCATTGTGTTTTAAATTTCTTCAGGGGACTTATATTAGGGATGAGAATGCCTGCATCAAATGCTCTGTTTGCCGATATAGTAGAGAACTCAAATAAGAAAGATAAAGTGATAATTAACTTAGAAACAATCGAAGTTAGTGGAACTCAATTATCGCTTCTTAGTGCAACTAAAAGCACAGGTTGGGCCGTTGGAGTTTTACTGTCAAGTTCTTTAATTGGTATATTTGGTGTAGATTCATTGGTTCTCTTTTTAGTTATCACCACAACGATTTCTTTAATTTTCGCAATTCCAATACGAGATATTAAGAAGAATGATAAAATAGACAAAGAAAGTGATACCAATAGCACGGAAGAGAAGATTCTTCCTCCTAAGACTTCAACTAGTGAGAATATAACTTCGAGAAAAAAGTCAAAGGTAAAACTCATTCTTTTTATTAGCGTCTTTTTCCGCCAGTTTGGAGTAATTCCCTTCATTCAGATCATCAGTATCTTGCTTTTTACTGCAGGAATCCCAGATGAGCTAGCCGGTATAGTCATTGCTCTAAACCCAATATTACAAATAGTAGCAATGGTCATAAATGGCAGATTGATCGATAATCCAAAGATTTCAGAAAAGTTGATGCTTGCCGTAGGATTTACGTTATCTACTCTGGCATTATTATGCTATGGAATAGGATCCTCAACGGGCTTAATATTCTATTTCATACTTGGGCAAATATCACTAGGATTCTCATGGGGATGTATTTATACTGGTGCTGTGAAATATATTGTAAACCATGCTCCTAATGATCGAGCATTTTACACGGGTATTTGGATTACTAATCTTCAGATAGCGAAAATCACCGCGTATCAAATTTTTACGTTTATATGGATTAGTCTATTAACTCCTGCAATGACATTACCATTTGCAACAATAATTCCCCTTATTGGTTTAATCTTAGTATATTGGTTATAACGATAAATGAATTAGTTTATATATCGACTTATTTTATAAACCAAATATCGAGAAATTAAAGTATTAAAGAGTACCATATTAGACTAGTTAAGACTATGGAAATTAATGAACTTAAAAAAAATATAAAACAACTCGTACTCAATGAAGGTACAAAATTAGTTGGGGTTGGAAGTCGAGAACGACTTAAGGATGCTCCTGCTTCCGCAGATATGGATTATTGCTTGCCAGGAGCTCAGAGTTGTATTATTTGGGCATATCCCAACCCCATTGAAGCATTAGAAAACTTTTTCTCCAAAAAAGAAAGGATGAGTATTAAAAAAGCCCAACAAATTGGATATGCCGGTTCATGGAGAACAGCACGAATTCTTGCAGAATTCATCGAAAAAAATACAGAGTTTAAAGCCTTTCCGATTATACCTAATGCTAAATACAGACCTCGAAAAGACATACCCGATAATGTTGGGGGAGATATACGCTACCCTGATTTCTCATTACGATACGGGGCTGTTGCTGCAGGTTTGGGTCACCTTGGCTGGTCAGGAAACTTAGTAACTAAAGAATATGGTGGTTCATTGTATTTAGGAGGTGTTTTAACAACAGCTCCTCTTGAACCCGATCCTATGGCTGAAGAAAACAATTGTAACAAATGCAAAATTTGTACCAAGGTATGCACTACTGGCTATTTTTCTGTAAGCGAAGAAGAAGATATGCAATCAGTAATTATTGGGGGATATACAGAAACTTATGCCAAACGGGGAACATTTTCACAATGTGGGATTGGATGTGCAGGGTGGTATGGATTATCGGCTGATGGAAAATGGAGTACTTGGACACCAGGTCATGTCTGTTTAAAAGAATTGCCAGAAGAAAACTGGCACGACAAAGATTTTCGCAGAGATTTGTTTAGTAAAATTCTTATTGATTCAACGATGCCTGAAAATATGAGAAAATTTAATCAAAAGATTGCGAGATCATTTGGTAATGCAGGCAGACTTGAAAATGTAGGACTCCGTCAATTTGAAGACACAAATCCCCGCTGTGGTAATTGCAATTTTATATGTGTTGCTGATCCTAAGAAAAGAAAAGAACTCTATTCAATGCTTATTAATGCGGGAAAAGTCTATATTAATGAGAATGGTAAGGAATATGTTAAAAAAATCAATGAAAATGGAAAAGAAATTATATATTATCCTCCAACCCAAGAGTCTTTTTTCACTGAAAAAGAACTAGTAGAAATGGATCAAATAAGAAATTTAAAAGAATAAAAAAATAAAAGATCAGATTCCTTATTTTACTTACTTCTTGGTGGTTTAATTAGATATGCTAAAGCAGCTGAACCTAAACTCATGATTCCCATCACTATAAAAAGTATTAAATAGCTACCAAAAATGTTAACAAATAAATTCACACCAACCGCCCCAATAAAACCGGCAATCCCATAAGCAGTAAAAACAATACCATAATTAGGACCTAAATTTTTAGAGCCGAATAAATCAGAAGTAGCTGTAGGAAATAAGCTAAAATTACCACCAAAGCAGAAGAAAATCGCACATGTTATTATTAGGAAATAAATCTCATTAACATTTGTTGTAAAATAAATAAATAGTAAAATCCCTTGAGTTATAAACATCATTAACATTGCTTTTTTATAGGTTATTATATCCGCCATCTTTCCCCATATAATTCTTCCCAATCCATTAAATAACGCTGCCAAACTTCCAATAAATACAAAATCACTGGTACCAATCATATACAAAAACACACTAGGTGCTGCTTCGGTTTTCGCAAAGGCAGAATAGGAACCAATAACCAATAAACCAGATATGGCACTTAAAACGAAAGCTGCCCAGAGCATCCAAAATTGAGGTAATTTTACGGTTTGACTGCGATCAAACTCCAACCCTGAAACTCCACTCTCCTCAGAAGGTGCAGGAGGTGTCCATCCAACAGGAATCCAACCCTCGGGTGGGTTGCTCAGCGTCATTGCGCCTCCTATAACCAGAACAAGATAAATTAATCCTAAAACAATAAACATTACAGGAATATTGGGAGTAATTACATTAACAAAATTAACTGCTTCGTCAGATAATCCGGTAGGATTAGCAAGTGCTTTAATTACAAAGTTAAAAATAAATGCCCCGGCACCAAATCCTGCTACTGCGATTCCATTGATAAAACCTTTTTTATCTGGGAACCATTTACCTGCAGAAGCTATTGGGCATACGTATCCAAGTCCAATTCCTACCCCAAAAATAATGCCATATGTAATCAATAATCCTATAAAAGTAGTCATAAAAGCAGAGGAAATTAGTCCCACACCAATTAAAACGCCCCCAAGCATGGCGACTTTTCTTGGACCATATTTCTGTTGCAATGATCCCGCGAAGATCATCGTCACAGCAAAAGAAAGTAAACCCACACCAAACACATATACAGTTAATTCCTTAACTTCATTCAAATAGGGACTGATAAACACGGTAATTGTTCCCCACGAATAGATCGTTCCTAAAGCTAACTGAATCATAATAGCTCCAATAACAACAATCCAACGATTTCGAATTTTTTGACCTTCAGACATATTCAATAACCTTACTAAGTTCTTTTATTTTCTAAAAATTGCTTTAAAGATAAAAAGATTGTATTAATAATTTAAAAAAAGTTAAAGAGATTTGAAATTTCTTATTTTTTTTTTAATATCTCTTGTCTTCTTTCAGCCATCCTTTGCATTCTTTTCATAATTCGCTCTCTTATTTCAGGTTTCATGTATTTTAGTTGTTCAAACCCTTTTTGAGCACCCTCTTGGATCATTTCAATCATCATTTTTTGATCTTCTGGCTCTAATTGTTGGAGTATTTCATAATATTTTTCTTGAGCTTCCTGTGGATCATGTGGTATTCTTCCAGATAACAACCCACCATCTACTAAAAGCGTCTCGCCTGTTACAAAACTACTGGAATCACTTGCTAGAAATAATGCGGCGTTAGCAATATCTTCTGGTATACCTGCGCGTCTAATAGGTTGTTGATCTTCCATTAATGCCTTCCTTAAATCTCCCCATTTTTCAGCAGTTTCACGAGAAAAACCAACACCCTGCCCAAATATTCCCGTAGCTATACCACCTGGTGCGATTGCATTTGCTCTAATTCCAAAGATTCCTAACTCAACTGCTGCAATTCGAACAAGGTGAATTAATGCTGCTTTAGAGAGGGAATATGCTAATCCACCCATCCCCTGCTGAAAACCCGCAACAGAAGCAGTACATATAAAGCATCCCGAACCCTGCTTTTTCATTAAAGGTATGGAATGTTTCATACATAAGACCGCCCCCCGAAGGTGAATTGCCATGGTATGGTCGAAATCTTCAGTTTCAACATCTTCAATTCCACCCCCAGGACCAGGATTGCCAGCATTTGAAAATACAATATCAAGTTGACCAAATTTCTCTACTGCAAGATCGATAGCCTTTTTTATATCAGACTCTTGAGATACATCTGTATGAATATAAATCGCATTTGATCCTAACTCATCGGCAAATTTTTCTCCCATTTCATCCCAAATATCTGCTAAAATAACTCCTTTTGCTCCTTCTTCAATAAAAAGTTTTGAAGTTGCTCTTCCAATCCCGCCTGCAGCTCCCGTAATAAGAGCCACTTTACCACTTAAATTTCCCATAAATCTACAAAATGTTTTGTTTCTTTTTATTTTGATGAAATTTGAGAGTTTGATCAAAAGACTGATATAAATATTAAAATAGAATAATGGTAAAAAATGAGTGAGTTAAAATATTTCCTTATTTTCTCTTCTCTTACTCTTTATTTTCTGTTACAGGTAATCCCATTCTTTTACGGATTCTTTCTTGTATTTCTGGTTTCATATATTGTAAATCTTCAAGAAGCTTCTTCATACCTTCTTGTGCTCGCTCAGCGATTATTTTTTGATCTTCTGGATCTAACATTTGCACCATTTCAAGATACCTTTGTTGACTTTCTTGAGGATATTGGGGAATTCTTCCAGACAATAATCCCCCGTCTACTTTTAGTGTTATACCTGATATAAAGTTACTTGAATCGCTTGCTAGAAATAATGCTGCATTAGCAATATCTACGGGTAAACCTGCTCTTCTAATAGCCTGTAGCTCATCAAGATTTCCCTTCATTAATTCCGCAACTTTTTCAGCAGCATTTCGCGATAAACCCATTCCCTGCCCGAATATACCAGTAGCAATTCCCCCTGGTGCAATTGCATTCGCTCTAATCCCAAATAATCCTAATTCTACAGCAGCAATTCGAACAAGGTTAATAATTGCGGCTTTAGAAAGTGAATACGGTAATGTTCCCATACCTTGTTGAAAACCTGCTACAGAGCTTGTACAAATGAAGCATCCCGAACCTTGTTTTTTCATTATTGGTATAGAATATTTCATGTATAAGAAGGCCGCTCGAAGGTGAATAGCAACCGTATGATCAAATTCATCAGTAGGAACATCTTCAATACCTCCTGGTGGGCCTGGATTACCCGCATTTGAGAATACAATATCAAGTCGACCAAATTTTTCAATAGCCAATTCAATAGATTTTTTGATGTTTGACTCTTGAGACACGTCAGTATGAATATATATTGCATTAGGTCCGAGTTGATTAGCGGTTTTCTCACCCATTTCATCCCAAATATCTGCCATTACAACCCCTTTAGCCCCTTCATCTATAAAAAGTTTTGAGGTTGCTCTACCTATCCCCCCAGCTGCTCCTGTAATAAGAGCTACTTTCCCATCTAACTTATTCATAATTATTATTAAATATTTTATTTTTAAATACTTTAATGATTAGATTTAGGAGAATAGAAAGTTACACTTAAGTCACTGTTATTAAAGATGAAACTGAAGAACACGCCAATATAAAAGTTACCTATAAGAACTATCCCTATCCTGATGATTTTAAATAAATTTTGAACTAATGGAAATTTATAAATCTCTATTTTCTCATTTTCAGACGATCATTGTAATAATATCTTCTTCGACGTCTATACGGTTTTTCTGGTCTGTTCAGAAAACATTCAGGGCAATAAGGGATTATTAAAGGATCTTCCCATAGATCTTGAGCTCGTTTAGCGGTAATCGTAGGATTATCTCTTAAAAATATTTGAAACGGTATTATTCGACCACAATCTCCACACCTTTTAGGTTGTAACTGCAGCATTGATAGAAACCTAGGTTATTTATAACTTATCTCTAAGGAAATGAGGTAATTAAAAGGCGAGAGAGTCACCAATTACTATAAATGTTTTTCTACTAAATTGAAGTATTCATATTCCTGAAAAAAAGAGGAAAAAAAAATATGACTAATTAGGATTTATTTTCTTTTTAGTTTTGTGACTACATAAATGATTGAAACAACAGAAATTAATCCAATTATAACGAATGGATCGTATCCAGGTATTCCAGATGAACCAGCTGGTGATCCCACACGTAATTGAGTGCTTATGTAAGCTTTATTATTATTTTCATTTCCTTCATCAACTTCATCATTAACATCAATGATCCATCCAATATAGTATAACCCTACTGTAATATTAGGGAATATTCCAGTCCACTCTACATTTCCAAAAGATCCATTTAAAAGCGGTGCAAGAGTATCAGAAC